>JALZVK010000001.1 GCA_023301005.1 Saprospiraceae bacterium
TAAAAAGAAGGAGTATTGTTGATACTATGACTGATTTTTAAGGAAAAATGAGGGCAAAAGAATCCGCCCAAATGACGGAGTTATTGTTTTATCGTTACTTAAATATATAATAGTGTTTCTTTTTAAGGTAATTGTATTATGCAGTTGCTTTAATAAATTCTGACAACATGAATTATTAAAACCTATTTCCCTAGAACTAAAAAATATACCATGACACATTCCTATCATTTTCTTTTTTCATTTTTATTTACCTGCTTTTCATTTATTGTCGTTGGTCAAAATTTTGAAGGAAAAGTAATTATTAAAAATACAATTCCTAATTCACTTAATGGCACTTTTGCACTCAAAGAAGATATTGCTCGATTGGATGCTACCACTCCAAGAGAATCTCTTACAATGTTAAGTAATGCTTCGACTGGTGAAAAAATTACAATTAGAGAAAGAGCTAATGAAAAAATAGCAGTTGTGAAAAACTCAAATGACATGATGCAGTATCGCAATGTCAATAAAAATTATACGAAAAAAGGTCGAAGAACTATTCCTAATGTAATGGTGAAAGTAACGAGAGAAACTAAAAATATTAATGGCTATAAATGTTATAAAGTTGTAGCCAAAGATAATAAATATGAAGGTGAAGCTTGGATTACTAAAAACTTGGATATCAATATTACTGATGTTTTTCCTATAATTAAAACTCATCAACGTGCGATGCCTATAGTTGCGAAAGCACTCGAAAATAGTATGGAAGGTTTTGTAATGGAAATGACGTTGAAGAATCTCAATACAAATCAAATCGACAATATGACTGTTACCGTAAAACAGTATGATTTAGAAGATAAATATTTTGAAATTGATATGGAAGATATTATCGTATATGATGAAAATAGTGTTAGAGAGTTGATGAAAGATGCGAAAGGTAATCCTACCAAAATGAGAAATGCTCGTACAATTATGGGACAACTTAGAATGCAGTAGAATTTGATTTATTGTACTTTACTTACTCCGTAAGTGTATTGTTTTTTTTTTATAAATAAGAAACCCAAATCTTTTTGCAAAGATTTGGATTTCTTGCTTTATAAATTGATTTTTTTGCAAAAATAGTCCTCTAACTTAACTTTTTTCATCAGGAAAAAAGTTGAGATAGAAGGCTTTCTAATATGCATTACTCCAATCTATCTTTCCTCACTACATCTTCACCAACCTCGTTACACCCTTCTTCTCCCCTACAGTCACCTCACAAAAATAAACACCCGCACTCAAATGGCTAATATCAATACCCGACTTTTTGTAAGGCAAAGTTTTTTGTAACAATACTCTTCCGACAGCATCGAATATTTTCAATTCTGTTTGTTCCGATTTAAATTCATCAATTTCAAAATATACAAAATCGCCCGAAGGATTAGGTAATACATTGATTTTCAATGAATTATTAATGATAGGACTATTAATAGAAACCGCATCATCAGAAGTAAAAAATCCTAATCCACCTCTACTATTACCGATGATATAATCTAATTTCCCATTACCATTAACATCTGCAATATCTAAGTGTGTAATTTTTCCTTCTCTAATTCCTCCAAAAATAGAGTCAGTTCGAGTAAACGTTCCATCCAAATTTCCATCAATATCAGTATACACTTCGATACGTCCACGCTCAGTTCCACAATACAAAACATACGATCCATTTTCATCAATCATAGTCGGCGAAGCTGACCCATCAAAGCCTTGAGTAACTCTCGTATCTATACCTCCAAAAGTTGGATTGTTAGGTGCAGCAAAAATATCTGGTTCAAATTCTGGGCTACTCGCCGTTCCTGTATTTGGTAAATAAACCACTCTTCCCAATCTCCAACCAATCAATAAATCATTTAATCCATCTCGGTTGACATCTATGATTTGAGGATTCACACCTTGCCCTGAATCTATATCTTGAAAATTCAAATCAGGTGCTCCAAATGAAAACGGATTACCTGCTCCAGCCGTATTTTCAAAATAAACTAATAAGCCTGTCTCCTCTCCTACCAATAAATCCAAATCTCCATCATGATCCAAATCTCCGAAAGTTGGCGAAAAATTAAAATAAGAACTCGAAGAGTTGAATTGATTTAGACCTAACCAATTATCATCCGCTAATCTATATTTTGGATTGGATGCGCTTCCGATATTTTCATATAAAAACAAACGAGAATCTTTCTGACCTCCTGCTAAAAAGAAAGTAATATTCCCCACTACAATATCCAATAATCCATCACCAGTCACATCTGCAAAAGCAGGATTTGCTCCAGTTCCATTATCAATCATGGTCTCTACTAAGAAGTCATTTTGCTGTAATTCAAAAATCGGAAATTCATTATTAGCAATATTTTGATAAAACCAAATATTTTGATCATCCTCGGCACTACGAGCATTATTAGGCGCAGCAATCAAATCTTTATTACCATCATTATCAATATCCAAATAAAATGAAGCTAAAAATATCGGCATCTCTACAGGTTCATCGTAACTTGGATAGGTTACATCTTTTTCTATGATAAATGCATCGTCGGCATTTCCTCCATTTTTTAAATGCACTAAAGTAATTCCACTCAAATCTCCTAAAATCAATTCCTTAGCTCCATCATTATCTTCATCGAAAGTCATCAACGTAGAACCCGAATGTCGCACCTCCACAGAATTGTCCCAAAATCCTGGACACACATCTGTATCTGTTCCTAGAAAAACATCAGCACTTAATCCTCCTTCAAAAAAATTTCCCCAACAATCATCGTACAAAATATATTTTAAACTATCCAAACCAAAACCATTTTCGACTGACATATTTTTAAACATTTCCACATGCGAACCTCCCAAGTCAAAAGTCAAAATATCTAAATCGCCATCACCATCAATATCATCAACGGCAGGTAAGTCTTCGCTCGTTATAGGTATCTGCGGAAAGGTTCCGTTAGGTATCAAAAACGAAAGTAGGTTATGAGGTCCATCAAAATGTTGTAATCTTTCAAATGCAATCTTATCACCGACATAACTTCCTCTATGAACTTTTACACCTTGCACACCTGGTTGGTCAGAGAAACTAAAAATATCCATCACTCCATCTCCATTATAATCTCGGAGCAATGCCCAACCATTGATATCTGGAAAATTTTCAGCGTATTCAGGAGCGAAAGAATAGGCTTCGCCACTAGTAGTTCCGTCATTGATAAATGTAACATGAACATTCCCCGATTTATCAAAAAAATGTAAATCCAAAATTCCATCATTATTCAAATCAACTGCATTTACCTCAGGTGAATTCAATCCTCCTGCAAATGGATTTTGTACATCCAAACCATTCGCCTCATAGCCAACATTAAATCTTCTTATATCTTGAGCCTGAGTCGTATTTATCAAAAAAAATAATACAGGAATTAAAGCAAGGAAAGTTTTTTTCATGATGTGATTTTTAGAATTAAAACATAAATTTGTAGTGAAATTTTCTAAGGCTTTGTTTGACAAAATTATAAAAATAAACTTAACTGATTTCAGAATCATTTATTATTTAAGTTAAGTTTGTTTTATAATTGTCATAAACCAATACATTTCTCATTTATGGATTTATTCAGCGGAATTTTGTTAGGAATACTAATGGCTATCGGTTGGTTAATCGGAGTTGTATTGGTACGATTTATCACAACACTAATACATGAATTAGGTCATGCGATTCCTTCCTTGATGTTTACCGATAAAGAAGTTGCCATACATATAGGTTCGTATGGAGATAGTGAAAAAAGCTTGAAGATGAACTTTGGAAGATTAAAAGCTTTTTTCAAACTAGATATTCTCCGATGGAATATTGGTCAATGTCAACATGCTTTGGTCAAAAATTTTTCACATCATTTTATTATCATTTTGGGTGGACCTCTTTTCAGTTTGCTCATTGGAATTTTCTCTTTGCTTTTTCTTTTAAGTGGAGATTGGAGTGATGGGATGGTATTTATTTTTGCATGTTTGATACTATCATCTGTTTTTGATTTTTTTGTAAATATTACGCCCTATAATTTCCCTATACAGATGGCAAATGGAACGACGACCTATAATGATGGTACTCAATTATTAAACTTAATCAAAGAGAAAAAATATCCGCCTGAATATTTTCAAGGATTAAATTTGATTCAATCTAAAAAGTACGCTGAAGCTGCTCCTTATTTTAAAAAAGCAATTGACAATGGTTATGATAAAAAAGACATCAGATTATATCTAGTCAATTCTTATTATAAATCCAATCAACTCGATCATGCTATCCAACAAATAAATATCCTCCAAGAAAAAGGACACCTAAAAACTGATGATTACAATTTGCTTGGTGAGTTGATGGCTAAGAAAGGAGAACATTCCAAAGCGATTCAATTTTATAATAAATATCTTTTAAAAAATCATACACATTGGTCGGTGCTTCAACTTAGAGGATATTCTTATTTGCAATTAAGTGAATATGAACAAGCTGTTCATGACTTTAATAGTGCGATTATTTTTAATCCAAAAACTGCTGAAGGATATAACAATCGAGGTCTTGCCAAAATTCGTTTGGGTTATCTCGACGAAGCATTTGAAGATTTACAAAAATCAAAATCACTTGATGATGGTGACGCATTTTTATATTTGTACTTAGGATATTATTATCAAAAAAAGAATGATGATAAAAGTGCTTTTGATAATTTTCAAAAAGCAAAAGAAATGAAAATTGATTTTCATGGAATTGATTATTTGATAGAAACGACTCGTGAAATGTAATTAATAATAGTCGAATACCTTGTATTAAAAAATACTAACCTTGTAATTTAAAAATGCATAAACTCCTTCAACAAATAAAAAAATGTACTATCTGTGAAGCGCATCTTTCTCATGGTTGCAATCCTATTTTGACTGCTGCAAAAAAATCAAAAATCATCGTCATCGGTCAAGCTCCTGGAATGAGAGTACATCTCTCCAACGAACCGTGGGCAGATAAAAGTGGAGAAAGATTATTGGATTGGTTAGGTATCGATAGAGCAACATTTTACGATACTTCCAACTTTGCAATTATCCCAATGGGATTTTGTTACCCTGGAAAAAATCCAAAAGGAGGCGACTTACCTCCTCGAAAAGAATGTGCGCCTGAGTGGCATCCTCCTTTGTTCGAACAATTGACTGATGTAAAATTAACACTCTTGATAGGTGCTTACGCACAGAAATATTATTTAGGAAAAACTAAAAAAAAGAACCTGACTGAAACGGTACTTACATTCGAAGAATACCTGCCTCAATATTTTCCATTAGTTCATCCTTCACCTTTAAATTTTAGATGGCAGAGAAATAATCCTTGGTTTGAAAAAGATGTGATTCCTGTTTTAAGAAAAAAGGTGGCGGAGATTTTAAAAAAGTAACCGCCAAACCTGACTGCCGTTAGGCAGGTTCAGTTGGCTGGTTGTCAAAAGTAATTCATATAACTTTAAGAATTTAAAAAACAGTATGACCTCTCTGAGGTCAGAAACATTTATTTGCTTTTTCTCTAACATACTGTGACCACGCTGTGGTCATTTGAAACTAGAAATGACCACAGCGTGGTCACAGTATGTTAGATTTTAAATTAAAAAGATATTCCGACCTCAGAGAGGTCGTACTGTTTTTTAAAGTCTTAAAATTATATGAACATCTATTTTATAACAACCTACCAACTGAGAGTGGTAGTTACGAAAAATACTAACCAGTCAAATTTACCATGAAAAAAATACCATCAAAAGGACTTTCCGAATCAGAGTTATTCCAAGAAATGGAAGCACTCAAAAAAGATGATCTCAATTGGAAATCAGGTCGCAACTTCGCCTACGTCTATTACCCTGGCGAAGAAATATTAAGCGTAGTCAAAAAAGCTTATCAATTATTTTTTTCGGAAAATGCACTTAACCCTTCCGCATTTCCAAGTTTGCGACAAATGGAAAATGATACTGTTTCCATGTCTGCAAATTTATTGGGCGGCGATGAATCCGTTGTTGGAAGTTTGACCACGGGCGGAACTGAAAGTATTTTGATGGCAGTCAAAACAGCTAGAGAATGGGGCAAAAAAAACAAACAACTTACGGGCACTCCTGAAATAATTTTACCAACAACAGCACACCCTGCTTTCTTTAAAGCAGCGCATTACTTTAATGTAAATGTATTGTTAGTCCAAGTAGAGCAAGACTTTCGAGTCGATGCTCAAAAGATGGAAGCAGCCATTACAGAGAATACAGTCATGCTTGTCGGCTCTGCGCCTTCTTATCCTCAAGGTGTCATCGACCCGATTACGAAGATTGGTCAAGTAGCTGTAAAACACAATTTACTTTGTCATGTCGATGCTTGTATCGGAGGATTCATTTTACCTTTTTTAAAACAATTAAATTACAAAATCTCTGATTTTGATTTTGCAGTCGAGGGCGTAACTTCTATTTCTACTGACATTCATAAATATGGATATGCTGCCAAAGGTGCTTCTGTGATTTTATATAAGAATGCAGAATTACGAAAACATCAATTTTATACTTACACCAAATGGACAGGTGGAATTTATGCTTCTCCGACCATGACAGGCACTCGCCCAGGTGGTGCAATTGCTGCTGCTTACGCAGCTTTGAAATTTGTAGGAAATGATGGTTATCTCAAATTGGCGCAGTCTTGTATGACAACAACTTTGAAAATTCAAAATGCGATTCGAGAGATTCCAGAGTTAGATATTTTGAGTAATCCTGATGCGACACTTTTTGCGGTGACTTCCGATAGTTTAGATATTTACGAAGTGGGAGATGAAATGGGAATTTTAGGTTGGCAAATTGATAGACAACAAATGCCTCCAAGTATTCATTTTTCAATTAACCCCGCTCATGAAGCAGTTGCCGATAATGTAATCGAAGATTTAAAAATTGCAGTTGCCAAAGCTAAAAAAATGTCGCTCCCAAAAGTCGGAAAAAATATTCAACTCCAAGCGGTAAAAACGATGCAACGAGTTTTGCCTACTCCTCTCTTTGAAAAATTTAAACAACTCGCTGCCAAACATTCTGATGTCGGAGGTAAACGTTCCGCTGCCATGTATGGTATGATTGGAGAGCTGCAAGGCAAAGGAGATTTGGATGATATGATTAAGGATTTTTTGGATAAGATGATGAAGTAGGGAATTGATAATGGAAAATGGAAAATTGTCGAATCAACTTGTTTTCAAAACTGTGAGGATAATTTTCAATTTTTCATTTTCAATTTTCAATTTTCCAAATTAATCAAACTCTGTTTAAATTCTTTCTTCAACAACAACTGAATATTCGTCAAAATAATCTCTCCCATATTTTTACATTTCATAAAAACTTCATTTTTATGATGCAGAGAAAGTTCTCGTTTTAAACCTTCTACTTTCTGTGGGAAAGAAATTTGGTCGCCAACCATTACTTCAAATAAATCATTGAGTCGAGTCCGTTCAGATTTTGCACGAGCAGCGATGAGGCTACGTTCTTCCATTTGATATTGCGTAACGGTCTCAGGTGACATGTGTTTTATTCCTAAAAAAATGATAGGATTATTTTCCTTAAAATATTGAGGCATATAAAAACTCGTCCAACCTTCGTAACTCTGTTGATCAAAATCTATCGCTCTAATTCTAAATTGCGACCCTTCAATGTCAGGCGTAATATCCACTACAAAATTATACGATCGCATATCACCTAAAAGTCGAACAAAACAACGTTCATTAAATTTTACAAACTCTTTCGCAATCCGAATTTGATTAAAAGTAGAATCTTCCAAATTCTTTTTCATAAAATCATCACCTGGAATTCCCGCCACATGTTCCTCTATCAAAGTATCGCCATCCACTAAATATTTAAAACTATTCGGAGACAATAAATACTCTAATTCCAATCCATAAATTCGAGAAGCATCTGCTCGTTTCACATAGAAATGATCGTAGTTGTCATTCAGTCGATTAATGATTCGAATACGAAATGGTTTACTATTTCCGAAAGTACAATAATCAATTCTATCGACGGTCAAGTGTTCCATCACACGAGTATCGCCATCAGTTTTTAAGAGTGCATAAATGCGAGTCATCGCACTATTCAAATCTTTAGTATCGGATTCATTATAATAAACCGTCTGCCAAAATGTATCATTTTCCTCTACATCTAATAATGGAACGGAAGTCGTAAATCGCAACATATCTTCATATTGCAATGGCAACTCGATATTACGACTGTATGCTTGTAGGTAAATATTCAACTCTTTATTGACCTTAAATGGGACTTTCTTTTTAGAGGGTTTGTTGCCTTGCATATTTATTTTTTTTATACAAATGTAGATATTTCAATTGATTATTATTTTTACGAAAAAATCTAAATAGAGTTCTTTACTTTTGCAATATGGAAAAATATATCCCTATCGGTTTTACTAAAAAATGTCACGGAGTCAAAGGTGAATTAAAAGTTCATATAACAGATCAGTACCTTGAAGACTTTACTAAATCTCCAGTTGTTTTCCTTGAAATCAAAGGGAAACAGGTTCCTCATTTTATCGAACAAATAAAAATCAGCAACGATTTAATTCTAAAAATGGAAGATGTGGATTCCAAAGAAGCTGCGAATGAGTTAGCTTCTAAAGAAATGTTTTTACAACCTAAGCATATTTTAAAAATAGAAGAAAGAGAATTTGAAGCTTCTGATGAAGAACTTTTATTTGAAAAATATATCGACTTTTCTATCATTGATTCTAACTTAGGTGATGTGGGAAAAATTCAAGATATCGTTGAATTTCCTCAACAAGAAATGGCTGTTATTACTCGTAATGAAAAAGAGGTCTATATTCCGTTGCATGATGATTTGATTGAAAATATTGATTTGGAAAAACAATACATTTACATGTCTTTACCTGATGGTATTTTGGAACTATGAGTTTTATAATTGTCTATATCACTCATTCTTCTGAAGTGGAAGCACAACGAATTTCTAATCATTTGATTGAAAAAAAAATGGTTGCTTGCGCTAATATCTTTCCTATCAAAAGTATGTATTGGTGGAAAGGAAATATTGAAAATGATGACGAATGGGTTTCTATTGTAAAAACGATTCCGCAAATATGGCAACCGCTGCAAAAAGAAATTGAGGCGATTCATCCTTTTGATGTTCCTTGTATTATGAAGATTGAAGCGGAAGCTAATGATGCTTATGAGAAATGGATTTTTTCTGAAGTTATGAGTGATGAGTGATGAGTTTTTGACGAGTTAACTTTTTTTACGATTTGTTAGAACAAGGGAACATTCGAGCATTCGAACATTCGAATTAAGAAGTTTGACGAGTTGACTTGTTATCCTCTTTTCAATTTACTTCGTAAGGATTTTAATTTTATAAAAAAACGCCTAAATTTTCATTTTGAAAATTTAGGTGTTTTTATAACAATATATTTACGGAGTAAATAAAAAACAAGATAATTCGTCAAACTTCCTAATTCGAATGTTCGAATGCTCGAATGTTCCCTTGTTCTAACAAATCGTAAAAAAAGTTAACTCGTCAAAAACTCATCACTCATCACTCATATCTCATCACTTTTTAAGTCCAATCTCCCTCAATCTTTCATCAAGGTATTCTCCCGCAGTAATATTTTCATAAGCCAAAGGATTTTTATCCGTAACACATTTGTCAAGGCAAGTCAAATCCATATCACTTTTTGGATGTAAGAAAAAAGGAATCGACAAACGAGGCATGTGCCATTGCTCTTTAGGAGGATTGACCACACGGTGCGTTGTTGACTTCAAATAATTATTAGTCAACCGTTGTAACATATCACCTACGTTCACCACAATTTCTCCTTCCTCAGGCATGATTGGCAACCATTCATCATCCATATTTTGAAGTTGCAAACCACCTGCCGATGCACCTACCAAAAGCGTAATCAAATTAATATCTTCATGCTGTTCTGCTCGAATCGCAGTTTCAGGTTCTTTAGTAATTGGAGGATAATGAATCGCTCGAAGGATGCTATTTCCTTTTTTGATTTTCTTAGTAAAGTAATCATCACCTAAATCTAAGTAGATAGCAATTGCTTCTAACAATGCTCCTCCGGATTTTTCAAAAGCTTGATACAGTTCATTTCCCAATCTAAAAAAATCAGGTTCTTCCGCTACTGCAACATTATCAGGATATTGACTTTTGAGAGGATGATCAGCAGCGACCGTTTGACCAATTTCCGCAAATGCTTTAGCAGTGGGAGAGGATGCACGATAAAAAGTTCCAACCATGGGTGATTCAATGACATCCCCAGAAGGAGGTGTTGCTGCTGGCGTTTCAATGGTGGCTGGGGGAAGCATTTGATTTGCAGCGGGTTGAGGAGCATGCATCATAACCGGTGCTGCTGAAGTGTTACGGGAGATTCTGACTGACTCCTCTCCTTCCTTAATCTCAATCTCAGCAATGTCACTGCTGTTGATTAGCTCAATTAATGTTTTTATTTTTCGAACATCCATTTTATTACCCCTGAACAATAGTATAAGAACTGCATTGCCTGCTTGTTTATAAGACAATGACTATCAATAGGGGGGAAGTATAAGCCCTAACATCGTAATGCGGATCAAAAAATTTAAAAAAACCTAAAAAAAAGAGCTTTTTACGAAGTTAGTGTAATTTAGTAAGCTTTTTTTGTTTTTTGGGTAGGGTTTTCATAAACAAAAAAGGCTTGCCGATTGGCAAGCCTTTGATCTGAGCAAGTTTAAATCTTAGTTAACTAAGCTTAGTGCCCGTAGAGTGTCACGATTTAGCGTTCCAGTTTTTAATCCTTTAGTTTCCTGAAAAGCGGTCAGCGCCTTTACTGTAGCAGGTCCTAGTTTCCCATCAACAGGTCCTGGATTAAATCCTCGTTGCATTAATGCTTTCTGGATTCTGAAAACAGCGTTAGCGCGTGTTAATGGTGTATTGTCATTAGCTACAGCGGTCTGTCTTTGCACGGCAGGTCTCGGCTGTTGCACTCTTTGCTTAGGCGCATGAGAAACATTTTTCACCTGAGATTGCTGTTTTGCGGCATTTATTCTCTGCTGCTGGTATGGACGAACCTTTGGAGCAATCCTTGGGCGTTGAACCTGTTGTTGGCGCGGCTTAGGAGTATGTTTAACCTGTGCCGGGCGATTAACCTTTGGCTTAGCATAAGATGGTTGGGGCTTATTCAACTTACGCATTTGTGCAGATTTGCGTTGAGCCAACAGGTTGGCCTGATGCTGTGCCATACGTCGTTGCTTAGCAATCTGAACCTGACGAAGTCTAGCTTGCTGAGCAACTTTACGTTGCTGAGATAATCTGGCTAAACGCTGTCTTTCTCTAGCAGCATGCTGTGCACGACGCTGCTGGTTCGCTTGCATCTGCGCATTGTTGTTTGGCTGCTGTCTACGTTGTACATGTTTACGCTGCATAGGTTGACGTTGCTGTACCTGCCTTGGCTGGCTAGCTTGTCTTTTGCGCTGAGCTTCTTGCTGAATCCACTGTTGACGCAGGATCTGTTGCTGTCGGTTGTGCTCAATAGCTAGTTGACGCTGTTCAGCTGATACTCTTGCA
>JALZVK010000002.1 GCA_023301005.1 Saprospiraceae bacterium
AAAAAAGTCAAATAGCGCAGACTATGTTCCTATTTTTTCGCATCGTTTCATCAAAAAATGAACATTTTTATCTCAAAATCTAATTTCCCAACAAGCTCTAATATATCTAAGCACCATCAAACTGGAAAGAATGATGACTAACACTAAAGAAAAATCAAATTCTTTGAGTGCTGAAGTGTGGCGATAATCTCGAATCACTTCCAAAGTAATTTCAGGTTCTTTGGAATATCGTTCTATCATTTCTATCATAAAAAGAGGATTACCATTGGTATTTTCGAAGATGTGATTTTTGTAGGTTTCGTAATCTTCAATTTTTTGGAGAATGGGTTGTGATACTTGGTTGATTAATTCAATACTTTCTGGACGTGAAAGAGGTTTGAGTTCGATGCGTTCGAAGTTGGTAAGGAAAGATGACTTGGTCATTGGTACTCTCCTAGCTGCACAAATGATATGGAAATGATTCTTCAGCTTTTCTAAAGCTAAAACACCAGTTGGAGGAATACGAGTGACATCGTCTATGAGTAAAGTGTATTCATTTTTCTCGGTAACTTGAATTAGAAGTTCAGTCATTCGCTTAATCGTTTCTCGATAGACTAAAGTGTCAATGTCATTTTTACTAAGTTGCTTCTCATAGATAGTTTTAGCAATGGATTCTTTATCCGTTTCAAAGAGGAATAGTAAAAGTCCTCCAATCATTTTTTTTGTGGTGGATAAATCTCCAATTCGAATAAGCTTCCCATAATTGAAATTATCGAGAAGCTGCGTCTTCCCTACTCCTTGTTCACCTGTAATAAGTAAATTTATTTTCTTCTTTCCACAGTCATGTAGTTTTTGCATTTCTTGTTTTCTTCCAATGTGAAAATTGGTGATTCCAATTTCTGCGGGGATGATATGAATCGTATTAGTTGGGAAAAATTTACGGTAAAATTTGCTAATAAAATCTGTTGGCTCGATAGATTGAATGGCGCTTTCTATTTCACTTTCGTAAACTTCTAAATACCTTTCAGTTGTTGCAATGGAAACTTCACCAAGAATTTCTTTTGCTACGGATAGCTCATTTTCTTTTACAATTTTAGCTGCGAAAGTATTTCTCAAAATAGTTGGACTGGAATTCCCTTTCGAAAGTTGATTGATGATTTTCCAAATCTGTTTTCTACCAATGTGAAGCGAAATTGAGTTTTTTCCTGAAGGGAAAAGGTAAGAATCTGGTTGAGTTTCAATTAGACTTTGCCAGTAATCAGCAAGTGATTTTAGAAGTCGTTGAGTCAAAGGAATTTCTCTTGGCTTACTTGAAGATGTTATTACAATTTTATTTTCAGAAAATAAAATGTGCTGGCATTGGACTTGGATGAGTTCGGAAACACGAAGCCCACAGTCGAGCAATAACAATATAATTACTTGGTACTTTTTTGATTGTGTGGATTCGAGTAGCTTTTTCTCTTGTTGTAAATTTATTGTTACTAAAGGACGTTGGCTCATGATTCTTTTGTATTAGAAACATGAAACTACGATTCTATTGTGCGAATCGTTGGTTTGGTTTGTAAGGATTATAGCCCATTTTTAACATTCTCTATCTCTGAATTCCTCACTAAAAAAAATCCCAATACAATATCTAGTACCTTTAATAGCTTCGCTTAAGAAAGCTACCTTGAATTATTCAAATAGGTCTTCCATTGCATCATCTAAAGAGTTATCATCAAAATCAGAAAGATATCGCTCTGTGATACCCAAACTTGAATGACCAAGTGCTTTACTAATGTCATAAATAGACATGCCTTTTTTTCTCGCAATATCAGCAAATGAATGACGAGCAATATGAGTGGATATGTTTTTAGTTATACCAGTTCTATTTGATAATTTTTTCAAATTAGTATTGAATATTGTAGTCTTGGCACTCAGTTGTTTTGCAAGGAATTTTGAATTAGAATAGTCAACATCATTGCTTAGAAATGGAAAAATATAATCTTCCAAATCTACTTCTTCTGTTCGATAAATATCTAAAATATTTTGAGCCTTTGTAACCACTTTTAACCTTCTATATTTTTTAGTTTTTCCCATTTGATAATTTAAAATCGTTTCAACATTTTTCCATTTTAATTGAAGCAAATCACTAACTCTAATTCCGGCAGAATAAAACGAAAAAAGGAATGCATTTCTAGCATGAAAAATATTTCTACCTTCTTCTAAATTAATTGTTGAAAGAATTTCAATTTCTTCCAATGTCAGTCGTTCTTTTTTGGTCGGGCTTTTTTTCAGTTTAAATTTAAAGAAGGGATTTTTCTCTTGAGGAGATTTATCTTCTCGAATGGCAATATAAAGAATGGTTTTCAAGACTCTAAAATTTGAATGGATGGTATTAACATCATTCGGTATTGCTTTTAGGTAGGCTTGATAATCATGTAAGAATGGAAGTGTAAAATCTTCAAAAGTAAATGGCTTACCTTTTAAGAATTTTTCCAATTTGTTGATAACAGTTCGATAGCGATTAGCCGTTCTAACTTTATCAGTATCATCCATTCTTTTTATTTGAAGTCGTGCAAAAGAAATGTAATCGCCTGAAGGTGTTCCAAGAATTTCATTCCTTAATCTTTGCTTGGAAAAAGATTGTTTCTTTGATTCCAACTCTAAAGCTAATGCCTCAGCTTCAGCTAATTTCTTAACTATGTAGTTATTAACTCGGGTTGCATTGGGGTAGGATTTTTTCACCCTAAGTCTTTTTTCATCCCAGTCCTTATCTCTATCTACGATAATTCCCAAAGAAATATATTTAGGTTTTCTGTTGTGAATTATCCTTATATAAAGTGGAGATTCGTTGGAATCTTTTTTCTTGTAATAGTCATACAAGAGGAGTTTAACTGTTGCCATAATGTCCTATTTTTGCTTACTACAAATATAACCAAAAAAAGGAAATCACTAAAACATTTACTAAAACAAATTTGTGTTTTCAATGCTTTTAAACGCACTATTTTAATAAATAAAAATACATAAATAACTGATTAATAGTGACTTAGATAAAAACAAAAGTATGTAAACTATATGTTTATAGTCCTGCCGAGGTCACTTAAAAAAAGCTTCTAGCAATATTGTTAGAGGCTTTTTTTTTCCCTTTTTCAAATCATGTCTATCAGAAAGTATTAATTATCTAATAAGAAAACCGAATCTCCACCCTTCGATTTTTCGATTTTCCTTTATCCGAATCATTTGGCACTAATGGTTTCGACTCACCATAACCAACAGCTTTTATATTGCTAGAAGCAATTCCTTTATCAATCAAATATTTTCTAACAGCATCTGCACGGCTTTGAGAAAGTTGAGTATTATATTTCGCACTACCATCGCTATCAGTATGCCCAAATAATTCAACTTTCAAATTATTAGCAACGATGACATTATAAATTCTATCCAACTCAGGGTAGGAGGCAGGTTGCAAATTGAATTTATTATAGTCAAAGAAAATATTCTCAAGTGTAAAGTTCATGCCTTTCGAAGTCAATTCCGCAACGGTATACATTTTTAAATCTTCATTGATGGTTACAATTTTATCTCCAGTCAAATCAATATTATTTCCTATTGGAAAATAATTTTCTTTTTGAATGTAGTAACTATATTTTCGATTGTCAGGGAGCACGGCAAAAAATTCTCCAGTTGTAGGATTACTTTTTAATTCAGCAACAATCTTTTGAGTACTCAAATCTTCAATGACAATTTCTGCATCTATCGGTTGACCATTTGAATCTTTTAAAATACCTGCAATAGTAGAAACTTGCTGCGGGCGCATCGCCTTAGGTAAATCAACTTGATAAATATCTTCATTCTTAGAACCATTCGCTCCGAAACTAAAATAAGCAGTCTTACCATCTGTACTCACTTTGTAACCCCAATCTCTTTCGGGAGTATTTATTTCTTTTCCTAAGTTGACAGGAGTACTCCAATTGGTCCAACTATCATCTAGTCGAGTACTTTTAAATACATCAGATTTTCCTAAATTACCATGACCTGCCGAACTGAAATAAAGCGTTTTCATATCAGGATGTAAAAAAGGAGAACGCTCCAAATAAGGCGTATTAATTTGATTCCCCAAATTAATAACTCTGTCCCAACCTCCATTTTTATTTTTCAAACAAACATATAAATCACGATTTTTATTTTGATTTTTAAATCCTACAATATCATCTCTCATCGAACAAAATAACATTGCTTTTCCGTCACTCGAAATTGATGCATCTGCTTGCCATGCTGTCGCATTAATTGTTTCGGGTAAATATTCCACTTTTGACCAACCGTCTTTATTTTGATTTGTAAAACATAATTGTCCACTTCTAAACATCAACATTTGAGTACCATCAACTGAAATCGCTTCAGGCGCTTCATTTAATTTTACGGTATTGATGCCTTGCATTAATTTGGCAGGTGACCATTGCGAACCTCTTTTATATGCGATAAAAACATCTTCCTTTCCTAGATTGTCTTCACGACCTTTTGCACTAAAATATAAAGTGTTGCCATCAGCAGAAATCGTAGGAGCAAATTCACTTCCATCAGTATTAATAGAAGTATCTAATTTTTTTAAACCTACTTTTTGATAAGGCGCTTTTAATGTATTTAAAAGTTGAGTATAAGGAATTGATTCATCTTTAAAGTAAGGAGAATATGCTTCAACTTTGATTCTTGCAGTCGTCCAATTTTTTAATCGAATATCTTTTTTTATCACTTCGCTAAGTGCTTCATAAGCAGCTCGATTAGGAGCAGTATCTTTGATGAATTGGTCAAACTCATTCTTTTTACGTTCATCATATTCACTTGTCATCAATGCAATTTTTCGTTGAACTAATGCTAACGTGTTATTGATTTGAGTAGAATCACTATAAGTGTTTCCATAGTTTTCGAGAAATTTATTGAAACCTTCATATCCCAAATCATAAGTATACATTTCAAATAATTGCGCAACAAGTATATCTTCTAATTCTGTATTTGGACTTATATCTAAAAATTTTTCGTAAGCGTAAATAGAAGGTTTGTCTTGAATAATTTCCTCAACTTCATTGATTAAAAGAGGCGCATATTCACTATCAGGAAATTCCTCAATGAATTTCATTTTCTCCAAAGCTTCTTTAGAATGTTGGATTCTAGCATAAGCTTTAGATGCGGCAGATAGATTCAACAATCCAATTTCATTTTTTAAATCTTCAGGGAAAGGATATTGAGGATACAGTCTAGCGAACTCTGCGATTCCTTCATTTCCATATTTACCTTTATAAAAAAAGAAAAAATTCTTCCATACATCGTCCTTTGCTTCATGATCAGGAAATGATAATAAAAACCAATTGAACTCCGCCAATGTTCCATTTTGAATCATCAACTTTATCATTTGTTCGGAAGCGAATTTCACAAAAAGACTATTAGGATAATCGTCCAAAAATGTTTTGTATTTTTCCTTATCTTTTAAATCATGAATATCCTTATAAGTATATCCTGCTTTATCTTTGATATAAGAATTTTGAGGATGTTCCAATTCAAAATCACTATAACTATTCCATCCATTTTCTTTCATTGATAATTCAAAAAACCTCTTTTGTCCTTCTATCCATAAATCTTCAGATTTGGTACGAAGTGAGTTTTTATATTTATTTAAAAAATTATCAAACTCAATAGCTTTATTAGCTTCCATCGCTAAATCATAAGCTAATTGATTTCGCTGTAAAGTGATTTTATCTTTATATTCTAAATCTGATTTTTGATAAAAATCAAGAAAATATTCGAGTGATTCTATAGTGTTTTTTTCTTTGGCAAGTTGTGCAGCTTTAGCAGAAATATTATTTTTGAGAAGGATTGATTTTACTTTAAATGTCTTACTGAGTTTATCTCTAGATTTTGTATTTGTATTGTTATAATTAGTGTCAAATGCTTGCCAATTTACCCAAGCACTATCAATATTATTTTGAGAAAAAGAACTATCCATAAAAATCAAAGCCTTTCCATAATGAGCAAAAGCTGACATTTTCTCATCATTGATATCTAAGTCAAATGACTGAATAGCTTTATCTAAATTACCATCTTCAATTTGTTGAAATCCTAATTTTGTTTGAGAAAAAGTAGGAAAGGATAATAGTAGACAAAGAAATATTATATAAGTTTTT
>JALZVK010000003.1 GCA_023301005.1 Saprospiraceae bacterium
CTATTGTTACTATTCCATGAAAGTTTACAAAAAAGAATGGACTCAATTTATTCCTCGACCTTTGGATGAAGTTTGGGAGTTTTTCTCTCGACCTGAAAATCTAAATAAGGTAACTCCAAAAGAAATGAAATTTGAAATCCTTACTGACATTGCGAATAAGCCAATGTACGAAGGAATGATTATCAATTACAAAGTAACTCCAGTATTTGGAATTCGATTGAGGTGGACTACGGAGATTCAGCGAATAAAAGAAGGAAAGTATTTTGTCGATGAACAACGTTTTGGACCTTATGCGATGTGGCACCATGAACATCATTTTAGAGAAGCGGATGGAGGAACTTATATGACTGATCTTTTACATTATGCTATTCCGTTTGGACCTATCGGACAACTTGCTAATTTCATAATGGTAGATAGTAAAGTAGAAGAGATTTTTAAATTTAGAGTTAAGGCAGTTGATGAATTATTTGGGAAAGTTGAAAACTTGAAATCTATATAACAATATATTTATAAAAAATAACACGAGTGTTGTTTTAACTCAATAATAAAAAAAGAAAAGCCTCTGTAAAGAGGCTTTTCAATTTATCGTATAATGTTAATACTTTTCTAGTCTAGTATCTTCCACCACCGCCACCGCGGTTGAATCCACCTCTTCCTCCACCGCCACCTCTATTCTCACGAGGTTCAGCTTTCTTAACAACAATAGTACGTTGATCAAAATCTTGATCGTTTAATGCATCAATTGCACTTTGGGCTTCGTCGTCGTTAGGCATTTCTACAAATCCGAATCCTTTAGATTTTCCTGTGAACTTGTCCATAATAATTTTTACGGAGTCAACAGCACCGTGCTCTTCAAAAGCACTTTGTAAATCAGATTCTCTTGTGTCGAAATTTAACTTTGCAACAAAAATATTCATAATAATAAAATTAGTATCCGCTATAAACGGAAATTAAAAAAAATATAACTTTAAAAAGTTATGATAAAAATGACTTCATAAATTCTTGGATATAAATACATCTAAGAATCTTTATTTCGTATTGTAAACTATGATATCGTGAATTTAAAACCAAGGTAGGACAAGTAAAACCAATAAGTAATTCTAAAAACCTAAGAACTTAATTAACATCTAAAAATCAATGTGTCAATCAATTATTAAGACCTTCAATATGAATGAAGGTCACTAATAATTGAATCTTATATATAAGATTTTTTCAAAGGGAAATTATTTGACCAATTTCACTCTTACAGCGTTAGGACCTTTTTTTCCCATTTCAACTTCATATGTAACTATGCTGTTATTTTCTATTTCGTCAATAAGACCAGCAGCATGTACGAAGATACTTTCCTTGGTTACTTTATCAATGATAAAACCATAACCTTTTTCTGTATTGAAAAATTTAACACTACCATTGCGAATAGGGTCTTCTTCAGGAAGTTCTCCTTTTTTAGGTACGCTTACTTGAATATCTTCTGCGTTAATTTCTAATTTGTTAGCTGGGTCTGGTGGTGTAGGTGTGAGATTTCCAAATTCATCAACATACATGAATTCTTGTTGTGTGGTAACTCCGTTTTCAAGATCTAACCTTCTTTGTTCTTTCTTTTCTGCTTTTTCTTTACGTTTCTTTTGTCTCTTTTTTTCTCTTTCTTTTTTGTTAAAACTTTGCTGAGATTTACCCATATTCTGATTTTAGATTAAATAAATTGCTATGGTCAGAATTAAGTATAAAGTTGCTACAAAATAACTTAGAGAAATAAATCTGATTATAACTTTAGCACAAAGGTATGAAATTTTTACTAGACTTCCCGTTTTAAGAAAACATTCAAGGTTAAAGTATGGTTAATATCCTTATGGATATTAAGAAATTCAACTCAAATGAATGGTATTGTATTTGTATATTATAAATATGTAAAATGTTTAATATTTAAAACAGCAATTTACACTACACACATTTATTTTATCATTAAATTATTGCACACTATGAAATTTGAAGTTTTTCAAAATCAAAAAGATCAAAAATATTATTTCCGATTAAGAAATACGAAAGGAGATATCCTAATGAAAGGACAAGGATATTCAACTAAAAGAACTTGTATGAATGGTATCGAATCAGTTCGTAAAAATTGTCAAGTTGCTGAAAGATTTGATGCTCAAGTAGCGAAGAATGGAAAACACCATTTTAACTTAGTTGCTCGTAATGGACAAGTAGTAGCGAAAAGTACGAAATGGGAAGCATCTAAACAATGTAAAACTTGGATGAGTTCTGTTAAGAAATCAGCTCCTAATGCTCAAGTACAAATAGTAAATAAATAACTCAAGAATTTGAATTTTTAAATAGAAAAAGCCTTTCTATCATTCGATAGAAAGGCTTTTTTATTTTAGATTAAAACTAACTCAGTTAGTTTTCAATTTATCATCTTACATCATACCTGGCATTCCTCCTGGCATTCCGTGTCCATGACCACCACCTGCAGCAGCATCTTCCGCTTTATCGTTAATTACACATTCAGTAGTCAATACCATACCTGCGATAGATGCAGCATTTTCTAATGCAATACGAGTAACTTTAGTAGGGTCGATAACACCAGCTTTTTTCAAATCTTCATATACATCAGTTCGTGCATTATAACCGAAGCTACCTTTTTTCTTAGCAACTTCCATCAATACTACAGAACCTTCAACACCTGCATTTTCAGCAATAGTACGAAGCGGAGCTTCTAAAGATTTTCGAACTATAGCGATACCGATTTCTTGATCTTCATTTTCTCCTTTTACTTTGTCCAATGATTTGATTGCTCTTACAAGAGCAACTCCACCACCTGCAACGATACCTTCTTCAATTGCAGCACGAGTAGCATGTAAAGCATCATCTACACGGTCTTTCTTTTCTTTCATTTCAATCTCAGTAGGTGCTCCGATATAAAGAACAGCAACACCACCTGACAATTTTGCCAAACGCTCTTGCAATTTTTCTTTATCATAATCAGAAGTTGTTGTTTCTATCTGAGCTTTGATTTGATTGATACGAGCTGTGATAGCTTTCTTCTTTCCGCTACCATTTACAACTGTTGTATTATCTTTATCAACTGAAATTTTCTCAGCAGAACCCAAGTGAGAAAGTTCAACTTGGTCTAATTTATAACCTTGCTCTTCAGAGATAACAGTTCCTCCTGTAAGAATTGCAATATCTTCCAACATTGCTTTTCTTCTATCTCCAAAACCTGGAGCTTTAACTGCAACTACTTTAAGATTTCCTCTTAGCCTATTGACAACTAATACACCCAATGCTTGAGAATCAATATCTTCAGCAATGATTAATAATGGACGACCTGCACCAACTGCTTTTTCTAAAATCGGTACGATGTCTTGCATATTAGAAACCTTCTTATCATGAATTAAGATAAGTGGATTTTCATATTCAGCAACCATTGTTTCCGCATTAGTTACGAAGTATGGAGAAAGATATCCTCTGTCAAATTGCATACCCATCACCTCATCTACATAAGTATCGATTCCTCTTGCTTCTTCAACTGTGATTACTCCATTCTTACCTACTTTATTCATTGCCTCAGCAATCAAAGTTCCAATCTCGCTATCATTATTAGCAGAGATAGATGCAACTTGAGTAATTTTTTTAGAGTCATTACCAATTACCTCAGTTTGGCTTGCTAAGTTTTTGATAACAGCTTTTGACGCTTTATCAATTCCTCTTTTCAAGTCCATTGGGTTAGCACCAGCAGTTACATTTTTCATACCTGCGTTAACCATTGCTTGAGCCAAAACGGTTGCAGTTGTAGTTCCATCACCTGCGATGTCAGCAGTTTTAGAAGCAACTTCTTTTACCATTTGAGCACCCATATTTTCTACAGGATCTTCTAGTTCGATTTCTTTAGCTACAGTCACGCCATCCTTAGTGATATTAGGTGCGCCGAAACTTTTTTGTATAACAACATTTCTTCCTTTAGGCCCGAGAGTTACTTTAACGGCATTGGCTAGTGCGTCGATACCAGTTTTTAATTTCTCTCTGGCGTCAGAATTAAAGCTAATTTGCTTTGCCATTTTCTTTTTTGTTTTTGATTTTTTAAAAAAATAAAATTTGAATGATTTTATATTTTATTAAAAAACACCAAACGTGAGTTCTATCTAAAATTTTTCATTCAAAAAATCTGACGGATGTCAGCTTCAAAAATTTTTTAATTGATTACAGAATTACAAGAATATCGTCTTCTCTCATAATCAAATAATCTTTGCCCTTATGGCTAATTTCTTGTCCTGCATATTTTCCGTATAAGACAACATCGCCTTTTTTTACGGTCAATTTGTTCCCATCTTTTCCTGGGCCAGCAGCGATCACTTTACCTCTTTGAGGTTTTTCCTTTGCAGTATCAGGAACGATAATTCCCCCTGAGGTAATTTCCTCAGCTGGAGCTGGTTCGACTACTACTCTGTCATTAATTGGTTTCATACGAAATTCAATTTTTGTTTTACTGAATAATTATTATTTAAAAAATATGAAGTTGTTTTCTGATTTCATCAGACATATTAAAACAACTTCAATATCAAGGAATCAATTTGAGTTTTCCCAAAGACCTTAATTCCTAGTGTCTATTCTCCTTTATCATCATTTGTACCATTTCGTTTTTTATGACAAAATTGCAGCGTTCCAACTGCTTAAAATGATACCCTGACTAAAAGGCACGCAAATGTAGTTTTTTTAAAGGAAAAAATGTCAGAAATGTAGGATTGAATTTTAAATCGAAATGTTGTGAAGGAGGGAGAACATTACAAATAATGTTTGATGGTTATATGGCTTTCGCTTCGCTTATTGTTTCGCTTTGCTATTGTTGTCGAATAATTTTGAAACTGCCAGATGGCAGTATAAGTTTTTTATAAATTAAAAAACCATAAAACCATAAAACCATAAAACCATAAAACCATAAAACCATAAGCGCAGCGAAATCATATAACAATCAAACTTCCATAAAATAGAAAATCCCGAATTTTCTAAATCGAAAATTCGGGATGATTCGTATTTTATTTAAAAGATAACGAACATGATGTTCGCATCATTATTTTTCTTAACTACCAGATTCTAAACCAGAACCTGCTGCACCACCGTCGGCTCCAGCAACTACTGCAGCAATGATACATAGTATAAATAAAGCAATTGCTAATCCCCATGTTAATTTCTCAACAAAGTCAGTAGATTTCGCTGCTCCAAAAATTTGGTTAGAAGCTTGACCTCCAAAAGTTGCATCAACTCCACCACCTTTTGGATTTTGAATCAAAACTACTCCCATTAACATAATGCAAACTAATGCGGTTAAAACTGTAATTCCTGATAACATATTTATATGATTTTTTTGATTTTAAAATGGATGTTTAATTTTCGATTTGAAAAGTTATCTCTTTAGCTTTTCTATTTTTTTTGCAAAGAAACTGCTTTTTTTAGGAAAAATCAAACTTAATCGTTTGTACATTCTAATTGCTTTTTTGCGACTGCCTTGTGTTGCCAGCAATTCTGCTAGTGTTTCTGACACTATATCATCGTTCGCTTCAATACTTTTGAGAGCAATTTTTATCATTTTTTCTTTGACCTTCTTTTTAACTTTCTTTTTTTCCTTTTTCTTTTTTGCAACCAATATCTTCTTAGCTTGTTTTTTCTTTTTTTTCTTTTTCTTTTTAATATCTTTAGCTAATTCGGCTACCATCTCTTCCTCAATAGCTTCATCAATTGCATTTGATATTTCTGCTTCTTCTTCAATCTCTTCAATAATTCCAGCAGGTGGTTGGAATTTTTCTAAGTAACTTTTAAATGATGTTTTGGGTACTGGAGATGAAGGAATAATATCTTCATCATCTGGAGTATTATCTTTATTTTCTTTCATAGTTTTCGGATTGTTTTCTATGGGTGCATCATCTTTTTCTTTAGACTTCTGAAGAATAGCATCCATTTCTTGATTGGTTCTATTTGTAATTTCAAATAGAACTTCTCTTCCCATAGAAGGTTTCTCTTTGATTGGAGATAAATCTAAAAAGTTCTCTGCAATAGATGATGGTGATTCTAATTCATCTTCGAGATCAACATCAACTGGTGGAGTTGTAGTAATATTTTTTACTTCTATTTTTTCAATGGCATCATCAGGTTCTGTTTCTCGTCCAAGTAATTGATCGATGACAGATTTTTTCTTTTTTGGTTTTTCGATATAAGAAATTATTTCAGATTTATCTGAAACAGGTTTATCTTCTTTTTTAACTTTCGCTTCTGAAATTTCCTCTTTCACAGATTCAGTTTCTTGAGTTGTTTTTTCAATGAGATCTCTTAATGTCAGAGAAGAAGTTGCTATAATAGGAATATTTGTAGGAGTATTGTTATTCGAAGTTTCTATAATTGGAGTTGCTTCTTGAGGAGCATCAATAACTATAGGAGCATCGTCAAGATTGACTCTTTTAATTCTTTTTATTTTTCTCATGAATGGGACTTTTTCTTTCGTTGAATCGGATATCGAATCAAGATTATCTTGTGGAATATCTTTTACAATGTCTGCTTTTTGTTCTAAGACAATAGGTTCAGATTCTAAATCCAATGATTCGTTTTGATTTTCGGAAATATTTTTCAGCTCTAAATAGTCGTCGTTCAATATATAGCTATCAGTCGTACTTAATGATTTTTTATCTTGATGAATTAAATAATATAGGTAAGGTCTATTCACAGAGTAGGTAGCTGCAATTTGTAAATCCTTTTGATATTCTTCTGAGTTATCAATTTGACTTTTGGTTACTAAAAGGTATCTAAGATTTTGACAATAAGGATATTGAACTACCAAGCTTTTTAATTCCTGATAAGTGATTTGATATAAGTGCTCTGGATTTTTTAAATAATATGTAAAATTTTCTGCTGTCATTTCATGCTTTTTTCATGAGAAATTTTAAATGAAAATCATTTGTAAGAGTTTTGTTTTCTAAAAAAAAAAAAACTCAAAACTCTAATAGGCGTGTAATAAATTATTTTTATAATAAATTTCTTTACTACTGTAATTCAGTTTCCCACAAGTATGTTTTACTCAAAGATAAATAAAAAGTTGCTAGTTTTTACTGTGTAAATCACTAGTGTTTATAAAAATATAACATGTTTAATAGGAACTTTACTATGCAGATTTATATGTTAAATTTAGATTTATAGAACAGTTTTGAACTTCCTAACCTTTGTATTTCAAAAAAAGGTCTAAATTTGATTTTTAAAATTAAAAAAAGAAATGAGTCCAGATCCAAAAATATTACTACAATTAGTGACAATGAGAATGCCATTCGGAAAATACAAAGGTTGGTTGATTTGTAATTTGCCTGTTACATATTTGGAGTGGTTTCATAACAAAGGTTTTCCGAGTGGGAAATTAGGGATGCTTTTGGAAACGATGCATGTGATTAAAATCAATGGTTTGGATGATATTTTAAAACCTTTAAAAAGGAATGAGTTTAACAAACATTAAAGCTAAAATACTTTTTATATCAACTGTTTAGCGAAATCTGCGGGTAGAAAAAAAGTGAGTGCAAGAGTTCGTAAAGCTTTAAGAACTTATGCATACGCTTATTGCTCTTCACAAATTTCTCTAAGCACATTTAAATTAGAAGACAACTTTCAATTTTTCATTTTACATTTTCAGTTAATTTTTATTTCTCTAAAATTACAAACTCCACTCGTCGATTCCGTTGCCAACCTTCCTCATTTTCATTATTGTCAATTGGTCTTGATTCTCCATAGCCTGAATATTTCAATCTTTCAGGTTGTATTCCTTTTTGTTTTAAAAAATTATAAACAGACTGCGCACGGGAAGTTGACAATTTCAAATTATAATTATCATTGCCTCGACTATCGGTATGTCCTTGAATAGCGATTTTGACCGTTGGATTTTTTTCTAAAAAAGAAAACAACTTTTCGAGTTCTTCGAAAGATGTAGATTTCAAAGTTGCTTTGTCATAATCGAAAAAGATATTTTCTAAAATTACAGCTTCGTTTTTTTTGATTTTTGATATTTCAAATTTATCAGAATCATTTTTAGTTTTGGGATCAGGTGTATCGCCTTCTTGCCAAATTCTAACATCATCAATTAAGTAATGTGCATAGGGTGGAGTATAGGGAGAACCTCTGAATTTTTTAAACTCTATGATTTTTGTATTTTCATTGTTATAAAAGTTACCGATGGTAACATAAATCAGAGGTTTGTCTGGAATAAATGTTCCTTCGATTTTTACCCATTCTAAGTTTTTCTCATTGATAAAAGTGTCGTGATTGATTTGCGGGATTTTTTCAATGACATCTTCATTATCCACATAGAATTTTTTTTGAGAAAAATAGAAACCGATATTATTGGAAACTAACTTCGCTTGTCGGTCTTTTTGAATCCATAATTCAGCGTAAGTTTTTACGCCAGGTTTGAGTGTCTTTTTTAATTTGATTTGAATATACTCTCGGAACACTTTTGTATTTGTATTTTCTAAATAGGTCATGATGCCTACAAAATGTTCTCCTGTTTTCGGACGATTACAATCTTTATAGACTTGCGAACATTGTCGAAAAACATTTCTATCAATGATTCGTAAATCAGGTGTTGCATCAGATGCAGCTTTCCAAAATTTTAAATTTTTTTGGAAAGGTTGGTAACCACTTTGATATTCAAATTCAAATGCATTTTTTTTATTTCTTACAACTGGTAAGTTTCCTAATAGTTCGAAGGAATGATTGGGAACTAGATTTTGTGAAAAAATAAAACTTGGTGAGAGAATAAATAACAATAGACTTACGTAGAATGATTTATTGAGCTTCATTTATATAATTTATTGATGGTCAGGTGTTTGTAGTTGAAATTAAAAGTTATTTATATTACGGTATAGTTTAATTATTTCCTCTGTGAAACTCGGTGAAGTTCTCCGTGTAGCTTTGTGGAATAGCCCTCTAACTTGGCTATTTCACAGAGTTCCACGGAGATTTTTCACAGAGTTTCACAGAGGCACTCAATACTTATGTCAATGACATTGATTCGCGGGGGTGGATTTTCAAGTTTCAAAATTACTCTTTTTTATCCTTCAAAACGATTTCAATTTCCACTCTACGATTTTTCTTACGATTTTCTTCAGAATCATTTGGGTACAAAAATCTAGATTCACCATAACCTTTGACATCATATTTTATAGAGGGATTTTTGATTCGTTGAGCCAATTCTTTTTGAATAGTTATGGCTCGTTTGATAGATAATTCGGAGTTGTAGATTTTACTTCCAGTATCATCTGTAAATCCTGAGAT
This sequence comes from Saprospiraceae bacterium, assembly GCA_023301005.1. GTDB lineage: Bacteria > Bacteroidota > Bacteroidia > Chitinophagales > Saprospiraceae > CAJQQY01. The sequence goes on from JALZVK010000003.1 coordinate 9,301, forward strand.
TTTTAAAGTAGCGATATTGGGAACCGTAAGTATCTTGTTAGCGATGCTATCTAAAAATATTTTTGCGCTAGCATCTACTTCGTAGCTGTCGTATTCAAAATTTAAAATCTGATTTGGGATGACTAACTTAAGTTGTTGTTGCGTGATAGGATTTTCAAGAGGAGTAATTGATTCGCCTGCTATCATATCTCTATAATACGAACTGTTAAATTGGATACCGAAACGGTCAGGGAATTTTTGGAAATACCAAATCTTGATAGGGTAGGTGTCAGGCGAAAGTGCGATCGAATCTTCTACAAATCTCATTTTATGAATTCCGTCGTTGAGTATAACTGCTTTTTCTCCAATCCATAAAACAGAACCATCATCAGAGGTAAGCGAAAATTTATAAAAACCTTCTTTGGCGATTTTCATATTGGATTTAAAAATGATAGAGAAACCATATCGTAATCCTACATCGGGGAAAAGTTCTCTATCATCTGTTTCTGGAACGTCAATCTTATCCCACTTCAACGTAGTAATCACTTCTTGTTTTTCTAATCTAGGATGGTATTGAAGTTTATATTTTTTTTGGCGAGGCAATTTATAAACGGTTCCTTTGAATGTATCGAATTCAGGATTAGGATTGCTTTGGGCAGAAGTAAAGGATGGATTTATAAAAAATAAAAAGATTAAAAATAGTGTAAGTTGAGTTCTCATATTTTTTTCCAACATAACGATGAGGTTGGAAATAGTAACGGTTGGAGTTGAGTTATTTCGTTGAAAATATTTTAAAAAATCTACGATTGGTTGGAAATATTAATAAATACAAAACTATTTGAAAATTAAAATTTTGTTTTTCAAATAGGTGAGATGAGTTTTTTATATTTTTTAAATAGTAACTGATGTTACGGAAATATTTAAAGCCCTCTGACTCAACTTTTTTTCTTGATAAAAATAGGCAAGCTATACCGACTGGATATAGCGGCATAAAAAAATCAAGACTTAATTTTGTAAGTCAACAGTTCTAAATTCAATTTTAGCCATGCAGCCCAAACCTGCCTTTGCCGGCAGGCAGGCTTGTAGAACTAAGAAACTCTACGACTCGTTCCTCGTCTAGATTTTCTAAGTTCTCCTTCAAACACG
>JALZVK010000004.1 GCA_023301005.1 Saprospiraceae bacterium
AGTGGATTGGGAAAGTATGGATTTGAAACCAATTAGTGGTCAGGATTATGAGTTGACATTGATTAATGGTGACCGTAAAGAAAGTGTAATTGTAACGCCTGCTTTGAGTGGAGAAGATTATACTAAAGCAATGTCTGTATATCAAGGAGAACTTGACGACTACAATAAAGTACTGAAAGACAATGAGTTACGTATTAAATCTCAGAAAGAAACACTTATTGCGAAATATGCTCCTCAAAGAGAATTGGCTTTACAACAATACAATTCCAAAATTGAAAATTTTGCAAAAGAGCATCAAGATGATCCTTCGATTAATAAAATAGTTAGAAGAAAAATCATTAATAGATTTATTGCAAATAGTTTTGGAGTATGGAATTGTGACCGCCCGTTGCATCTTAAGGATATTCAAATCGAAGGAAATTTTGCTAATGATAAAGATGCTATGGTTGCCAAAGACATTGCTTACTTGGTGAATAAAAACCGTAATACTATTGTTAGAATTTATGCGAAAGATGGTGCGAAAGTTAACTTCGATCAAAAAGCAGATAACTTAATGTGGATGGTGACTAAGAATAATGAGATTGCAATTTTTAAACCTAAAGAGTTTAAACGAATCAATGAGGAAAAAGATAAACACACTTTTATGATGAAGGTGGAACCGAATGCATTGAAGTCGGAAGAGGATGTTCGAAAAGTGCTACAGTTTAAAGAAATGTAATCCTGAAAAATATTTTACTAACCTATTTCAAAAGCTTCTAAGTCGTTGACTTAGGAGCTTTTTTTTTGAGGAAAGTTGAACAAGGGAACGCTACGCTATTCGAAGTTGGAAGTTTAACGAGTTAGTTTGTTTCACACTTTTATTACTTACTTCGTAAGTTGTTTTTTTTCAAATAAATAAGAAACCCAAATTTTCATTTTGAAAATTTGGGTTTCCTATTTATAAAAAAACAATACACTTACAAAGTAAGTAAAAATCAAAATCAAGAGTAAAACAAGTTAATTCGTCAAACTTCGAAATTCCTTAGCGAAGCGTTCGATATTCGATATTCAAATTACTCCCTTCCTTTTTCTTCAATAAACTTCGCCCAATCACTCACTTTCCTTTTTCCCATTCTAGCGAAAGCCGCCGCTTCATCTTCAGAAATATTAAAAGTCTCTTTTAAGTTTTTATAAAAATCATCAGACGAAGAATTATTTTCTAACATTGCTCCTACATTTTCCTCATCTGTTTTTCCATCAGTAATATCATTCATCATGGATTTTACTTTTCCATAAGTACTCGCAGAAGTTTTAAGAATGTAAAACCAATCTTTAGCATCTTGCACCTTTTCAGTTAAGTTGACTTCTTTTTTTACATCCTTATAATATTTGATTTCATCATCGGAAAGTCCCATATCTTTCATCTGCTTAGTTGATTCTTTTTTTCCTTTGGAAAATGTACGGGCGAGTTGACTTAAAATATCTTCAGATTTGGAAGTAGAAGATTTTGATTTGGACTTGGAAGGTTTAGGTTGCTTAGTCTCATTAGCAATTTTTCTTTCTCTACGTTCTAGTTCTTCGTATCGTTCTATAGAAGATTTGCCATCGATGATAGTAGTGTCCTCTGTTTTTTCTAGGATGGTAAAACCACCTTTTTGAAAAAGAGTATAACCAAAGAAAACAACTAATCCGACTAATATGATTTTTTCAAAACCGCCAAGTAAAGGTTTGTTGGACATGGTAAGTTAGTTTTAGTGTTATGACTCGCATTAGGTTTTCAAGTAACATGAATAGAACACGGATGACGCGGATTTGAGCGGATTAACATGGATTTTTTTCTTTTATTTTGTTTGGATTTTTTTTTAAATCAATATACAAGTTGGAGAAAAAAAATCCGTGCTAATCCGCTCAAATCCGTGTCATCCGCGTTCCCATCCTACCTATCCTAAAAATCCATCTTCAATCTCAAATTAATCCTTCTCGAAGTAAGATTATTAGGAATTGCAAACTGAGTATTATAAATCGTTTTTATCCAAGTATTAGACGCTGTATTAGCAATTGCTAAAAGATTAAAAACCTCAAGACTTAACCAAGTCTTACGACTAAATCGAAGTGGATGATTTGGTCTTCTTGCTTTTCGTTCTTCATCCCATAATTGAAATGCAAAACCAATATCTATCCGTTGATATGCAGAAAATCGAAATTGATTTCTACGCTCTCGATTATTATCTTTTATTCCAAAAGGAAGTCCTGTACCTAAAGAAAGATTCAAGTGCATTTTAAAGTTTTCGTTCCTCGGTAAGTAATCTTGGAAGAACATATTTAAATTCATAAATCGGTCAGTAGGTCGAGGTACGGAACTCACATTTTGAGGTTCAGAATCATTCAGTCCTTGGGTAGTGTGTTGCACATCAGTAATACTTTCACGGGCTCGAAGGAGAGATAAATTCACCCATGATTCCGCACCTGGAACAAACTCTCCATTGATTCTTATATCAAGTCCAGTTACATAACCAGTAGCATCATTTTCACCTGAATATCTAATCCTTACATTGTCCAAATCATAAGTAACGATGTCCCAAAGTTTTTTATAATATGCCTCTACGATAAATCGAAACAACTTCGGATCTCCTTTCCCAGAATAAAAATCCCAAGTGAAACCTCCTACAACATGCAATGATTTTTGAGCATCCAAATCTACATTTATCGTTCCATCCAATCGACGCAATTCTCTATAGAACGAGGGTTGAAAATACATCCCCGTCGCAAATCGGAAAGACATATCTCGTTTCCAATTTAATGGTTTATATAATAATTGAGCACGAGGAGTTACGATAGCATTACTACTTGATTCTCCTGACAAAGCATTTTCTACATTCCAAAATTGACTTCTTACTCCTGCGATAACTTTCATTTCCATAATACTATCCTTACGGAAAGTATAAGTATCTTGAAGTGACCCAGAAACTCGATGTGTGATTAATTCATTTTTAGTTTTTAAAACAGTTTGAACTTGCACCGCAGTCGTATCAAATGGCAAAGAAAAACCAGCAGAATCTATTCGTTCCCATTCATTCAGGTCATCAAAAATTTGTTCGTTTTGATATTTCAAACTCCATTGAAAAAAGTGACTGCTTGATGTTTCCCAAGAGTCATGTATTTTTTCAATTTCATAACCACCTTTCGTTTCAAAGTTAGAAACAATGGAAGTCAAAAAGTTTCTTACAAATTGATGTTGCGTTCCAGTACCCAACACCGCTACGATTTCTCCAAAATTATCACTACCTAATCCTGTCTCAATTTGCCCTAATAAATAATCGCCAATAATATCGATTCGCTCATTTTCATTACTCTGGTAAACTGATGCTAGGAATTTGATAAATAAAGGATTGTATTTTCTATCTGGCAAATAAGTCAATGAAGTTCCTGCCATAAAAGTGGTAAAGTCGTCCACCTCTTGCCCTTGAAATACAGTAAATAAATCCAAAGAAAAATCAATCAATCCAAAAGCAGTTTCTCTCGATGCAGGGATAAAAGTGTATTCACTTCTATTATAATTTCCAATCAATCCAACTTGCCAATTACTATTAAGGTCATAAGTAAAGTACCCTTGAAAATCTGCAAAATTAGGAACATACTCTCCTTCTACATCCAATGTTCCCAAAAGGTATCTTGTCGTTTTATAACGAGCACCTAAGAGGTAGCGGAGTTTTCGATTTGATTTTCCTATACCAAAACTACCTTCGAGATGCGCCGTTCCTCCCAATGCACTCAAGCCAATAGAAGCGCGAGTAGAGTCAGGTAATTTATATTTGATATCCAAAACAGAAGACAATTTATCGCCATACCTCGCTTCAAATCCTCCTGATGAAAAAGATAAATCTCGAATCAAATCTATATTAGGAAATGACAATCCTTCTTGCTGTCCACTCCGAATTAATTGAGGTCGATATATTTCGAAGTCATTGACATAAACTAGATTTTCATCATAGTTTCCACCACGTACATTATATTGAGAACTCAACTCTCCACCTGTCCCTGTACTTACTCCTAATGCAATATGAGGCAATATATCACCTATATTCAAAGTAGTTGTAGGAATATATTTTAGCTCTTCGACATCCTCTTTTATCATAATTGCCTCTTCCAATTTACTTGCAGTAACGATTACTTCTATATTCGATTCTGTAAGTGCCAATTTTACATCAACCCTTCTGACCTCTCCCGTACGCATCGGAGAGATAACAAGTTTACCTTCTTTATAACCTGTCCGAGTTATCATCAATGTAAACTTCTTGTTATGAGGAACTACTAATTCATAATTTCCATTCAAACTAGCCTCTGAATAATATTTAGTATTTTCTTTAATAAATATGGTAGCCAATTCGATAGGTTCTCCTGTTTCCACATCAGTAACTTGACCTTTTATGGTTGAAGTTTGCACACTTTGTGCGAGGATATTATTGGTAAATAGGGAAATAAGAAAAAGGAAGAAAAATGTAAGATTAAATTTCATAATAGATTATTGATATGTACTCTGCCAGATGTCTTTTTATATGTCGTCCCTTTGGGACTTTTTATTTTTTTATTCGTTAAATTTTCTACCCAAATGTCGTCCTTCTGAAACTTATTCATTTTTGTAAAGTCCCAGAGGGACGACATATCAGTAGAAAATCTATCTAAGATTATTATTTTGAGTTCCAGAGGAACGGCATTTAAAAATCATCGAATAGAATAATTGACCTGTATCGATCTTAAAATATAAGAATGTATATCTAGAAACGCATCAATAACTTATACACATATACACTCATACACCTTAACACATTTATTTCTAAACCTCCATTCCTGATATACTTTTCATACGTGAAATCGTCTCCAAAGGATGCTCTGATTTGAAAATACTACTACCTGCCACTAAGACATTTGCACCAGCTTTTAGTAGTGCTTCTGCATTTTGCAAACCAACACCACCGTCGATTTCAATTAAGGTTTTAGTATTTCGACTCGTAATCATATCCTTTAGTTTTTGGACTTTAGGGACAGTTTGGTAAATAAATTTTTGTCCACCAAAACCAGGATTAACTGACATCAAACATACTAAATCCAACTCTTCAATAATGTCTTCTAATACACTAACTGGTGTATGTGGATTCAATGCGACTCCAGCTTTTGCGCCAGTAGCATGAATTTGTTGAATCGTACGATGAAGATGTGGACATGCTTCATAATGAACTGTAATAACATCAGCTCCAGCTTCTCGAAATTGTTCGATATACTTTTCAGGTTCTACTATCATCAAATGAACGTCGAGTGGCTTTTGAGCCATCTCTTTCATTTGCCTAATAATAAATTGTCCAAAACTAATATTAGGTACAAATTTGCCGTCCATGACATCAACATGATACCAGTCGGCTTCGCTACCATTTATCATTTCAAAATCTTTTTCTAGATTTTTATAATTGGCAGCTAAAACGGAAGGTGCGATTAAATGCTTCATAAGCGCAAATGTAATTATTTTTTTTGAGGAGAAAAGGGAAGAGAGACCATGCGTTTTGCTTATTGAGAGAGGTTAGACTTACGAGTTGATTTGTATTTAAGTTTTACTAGTAAATTTTGTCGAATTTACTTTTTTACGATTTAACTGAAAAAGGGAATAAGGGAAGACGGATTTGAGAAGTTTGAAGTTTGACGAGTTGACTTTTTTTACGATTTAACTGAACATTCGAACATTCGAATTTCGAAATTTGACGAATTGACTTATTATACGATTTGACTGAATAAGGGAATTGGGGAACGCTGCGCTACGGATTTGAGAAGTGTGTACCGTTCTTAAACGGGATGACGAATGAACTTGTTACTTACTTCGTAAGTGTATTG
>JALZVK010000005.1 GCA_023301005.1 Saprospiraceae bacterium
CAATACTCTTACAAATACTAATAGAATTTCAATTCATTTAAAAAAATATAAAACGACTCGAAGAGTCAAACAAGTTTTTCAAATATTAAACTATCGTTTCTCACATATCAATATTGTTCTTACTCATACAATAAAACAATATTGAAAAATGCTTACTCGAATAATTATTTTGAGAAAAAATAATTATCACACTATGAGTAAATTCACACCTGACGAACTTTGGAAAGGCGTTATAGAAGTTTATTTTGAACCATTCATGTATTTCTTTTTTGGAAAAAATTGTAGACAAATTGATTTTACTAAAGGCTGCGAATTTTTAGATAAAGAGCTCCAAAAAATTTATCCTCCTTCTCAAACTAAAAATCGAAGAGCAGATAAACTTTTAAAATTTTGGAAGAAATCAGGAGAAGAGGATTTTATTTTAGTTCACGTAGAAGTGCAAGGTTATGAAGACAACGCAATGGCAGAAAGAGTTTTTAATACTTATTATAGAATTTATGATAGGTACAAAAATCCACCTGCGGTATTGATTATTTATACTAACGAAAATCCAAAATATCATCCTAAGGCTTTTCGTTTAAATACATTAGGAACGAAGTTAGTTTTTAATTTTAAAACTTATAAATTATCTGAACATCCTCCACATACATATCCTGATAACAATCTCTTTTCGTATGTAATGGAAACTGCTTGGTATGATTTGAAAAAGAATAAATTACCCGACTCCAAACTCTTAAAATATAAAACTGGAATCGTTCAAAAAATGAAAGCTGATGGATACAGTATCGAAACTATTTATAACCTACTACGGTTTATTGTATATCACACTCGCTTTGAAACTCCAAAATATTTGGTTAAATTTGAAAACAACATTCAAGAAATTCTTAAAAATGATAAGCATATGAGTATTTACGAAATGGAAAAAAAGAAAATCGCTGAGGAGAAATTGAAAGAGGGAGTAATCAAGGGGAAGATGGAAGGAAAAAAAGAAGGAATGATGGAGGGGAAGAAAGAAGGAAAGAAAGAGGGAAAGATTGAAGGAAAGATTGAAGGAAAAATCGAAGGCATTAACCTTACACTCCAAGTCATCGAATCTCTAAAAAATGGGATTACAATTAAAGACATCGCAACAAAATTTGACATTACTGAAAATCAAGTTAATGAAATCAAAAATTCCCTTTTGCTATGACCATTTACGAAATGGAAAAAAAGAAAATTGCTGAGGAGAAATTAAAAGAAGGAGTGATCAAGGGAAAGATTGAAGGAAAGATGGAGGGAAAGATTGAAGGAAAAATCGAAGGAATCAACCTCACACTCCAAATCATTGAATCTCTAAAAAAAGAGATAGCAGTTAAAGACATCGCAATGAAATTTCATATTTCTGAAAATCAAGTTAATGAAATCAAAAGCCAGCTCTCACTTTAAGCATAAAAAAAGAGAATTAAAAGTCAGTTCAAAATCTAACTTTTAATTCTCTCCTTATATCATATTCTCAATTCACTCATCACTACAATCAAATCAAGGATTCGCTTTCCGATTCACTCTATCACAAATCACTTGCACACCAAGGTCTTTTCCCTTTTCATTAATCATTTTTAATTTACTCGCAAGTAATTTATCCAATTCAAAAAGATAACCATCCAACTCTTGCGTCAATTCCTGACGCACTTCCTCTGCTTGGTCAGTAGGAGGAAAATCACCACGTTGTTGGTCGCCCAATAAAAATGCAAGTCTATTGTTAACTCGGATTCCGTAGTTAAGTGGATCTTGGCGAGATTGATTATCAGTCATGTGAATCTTCTTTTCTATGACTGACATTTCTTTTTCCATATCAGTTAATAAGTTCAATATCTCTTTATAATCAGATTTGCCATTAAGCTTCTTTTTAAAATAATCGACATCATCTCGCACACCTTTTATATCAATCATAGCTTGGTGCGCTTCGCTTACTTTATCTCTTACTTGTAAAAGAAAATCTCGTTGGTTTCGATAATCTTCATCTGTATTTGGAAGGCGTGGATCTTTTGCTATTTCAAATTTTTGAGTCACCGATTCATTATCCACAGTAAGTACAGCGGTGTAATTTCCAGGAACTGCTCTTGGACCTCTGTTCGGCGAAGAGTACAAAACCATTCCGTCAAACTCCTTAAATCCATCATATCGCATATCCCAAACGAACCGATTATTTTCTTTTTCTACTTTGAGTTGATGCTTTCTATTTTTTGTTTTGGAATTAAACGTTCGAATGACTTTGCCATCGGCATCTTTAATTTCAAGCGTTACCTTTTTATCTTTTGTATATTTATTTATAAAAAAATTAAACAACACACCGTTTGGATGATTTTCTCCAACCTTGTTTTTGTTAGGTGTTCCCCACCCTCCTGACTGCGCTAATCGGTAAGCAGGTTTAGGTTCATAGAGGTGATGAGATTTTGTAACAATGCTTTTACTGATTTGCTGTAAAGGACCTAAATCATCAATCATCCAAAAACTTCTTCCATGCGTCGCAGCAATCAACATATTATCTCTTACATGCAAATCACGAATAGCAACTATCGGAAGATTCATTTGTAAAGGTTGCCAATTCGTTCCATCATCAAATGAAACAAACATTCCCCACTCCGTCCCTGCATAAAGTAAACCTTTTCTAACAAGGTCTGCACGTATCGCACGAGTGTAGTAATTTGAAGGAATTCCATTCGTTATTTTTTTCCACGTTTTACCATAATTGGTAGTCTTATATAAGTAAGGTGTGTAGTCGCCAAACTTGTATGAAGTCGCTGCTACATAAGCACCACCTTTGCTATGAGGATCGACATCAATACAATTCATCATATTTAATTTAGGAGAACCTTTCGGTGTTACATTCTCCCAATTTTTTCCACCATCACGAGTTACATGTATAAGTCCATCATCGCTTCCTGTCCAAATAACTCCTTCCTCTTGTTTCGATTCTGCGATAGCAAATATATTCGCGTAATGTTCCGCACCTGTATTATCTTGAGTAATCAATCCACCTGATGACTTGATCGTTTCAGGATCGTTACGAGTCAAATCAGGACTGATAACTTCCCACGATTGACCTTCATTATAAGTGACATGAACATGATTAGATGTCGCATATAATTTTTTAGGATTGTGCGGACTAAACATCACAGGGTAATTCCAATTGAAACGATACTTCATCACTTCCGCCCCTGAACCCGCAGGATTATATGGCCAAACATTCGTGGAACGAGTTTGTCCTGTACCATGATCTTTCCGCATCATATAACCTTTGAAAGTTCCTCCATAAACAATGTCAGGGTTAATCGGGTCAGGTGCTAAATGTGCGCTTTCACCTCCTGCTGTTGATTCCCAATCTTGCTCATTAATCGAACTGCCTGATGAACGATGATTAATTCTTATTGCAGAATTGTCTTGCTGTGCGCCGTAGATTCTGAAAGGAAAATAATTATCAGTTGTCACTCTATAAAATTGCGAAGTCGGTTGATTATGATAAGTCGTCCAATTTTCTCCTGCATCAAAACTTACTTGTCCACCACCATCATCAGCAATTGCCATCCGATTATTATTATTTGGATCAATCCATAAATCATGATGATCGCCATGCGGCGTTCTTATACTTTCAAATGTTTTTCCGCCATCATTTGATCGCCAAAATCCAACATTGAGCACATAGACTCGATCTTCATTTTGCGTATCAGCATAGATTCGAGAATAGTACCAAGCTCGTTGTCGAAGATTTCGATTCGCACTTGTTTTTCTCCAAGTCATTCCGCCATCATCGGATCGAAATACACCTCCGTCTTTTGCTTCGATGATTGCCCAAACTCTATCTGAATTTAATGGCGAAACAGTTACACCTATAATTCCAATGACTCCTGTTGGTAGTCCTTTTTTGTTAGTCAACTTTTCCCAACTCTCTCCGCTGTCTGTACTTTTCCAAAGATGACTATCAGGTCCTCCACTATCCATTCGATAACCATTTCGTTTTATTTGCCAAGTAGAAGCATAAATAATTCTAGGATTATTTGGATCTAAAACGACATCTACGGAACCTGCTTTGTCACTTACATATAGAATTTTTTTCCAGGTTACACCTCCATCTTCGGAGCGATAAAGTCCACGTTCTTCATTAGATTTCCAAAGATTCCCCATCGCTGAAACGTAGACTACATCGGGGTTAGTAGGGTGTACACGTATACGTCCAATATGTTCTGAATTTTTCAAACCTATAAATTTCCAAGTCTCTCCACCATCAGTCGAACGCCACAATCCTTTCCCTGAAGACACATTTCCACGTACCGTCTGTTCGCCTTCTCCGACATAGATGACATTTGGATCACTCTCTGCAACTGCGAGTGCGCCTATCGATCCTCCGAAGTATCCATCGGAAATACAAGTCCAAGTATTTCCGCCATCAATAGTTTTCCAAACGCCTCCGCCTGCTGTTCCGATATAATATAAATTTGGATTATGATTCACTCCTGCAACTGTTCCCGCTCGACCTCCACGAAAAGGGCCAATCAATCTCCATTGCATGGTATTGAAATAAAAATCATCGTAAGAGGATTGTTGCTGTTTTTTCTTTTTTTGGGAAATGCCTTGTTGGGGATTTGTAATAAAAAAACAAAAGATGAGGGAAAATAAAAGTGTGGAATTTCTCATTGTGATGGTTTTGTTTTGAAAAATACGATTTAGAATTGATTGGTTAAATTTAATAAAAAGTATAGAACTTTTTAAATGTAATTTAGAATAGAATTTCTATTCTATTCTCATATTATATTTTATTCAAACATGTAAAAGTATTGTTATGATTCTCTAAATATCGTTCTTACTTTTTTAAAAAATTAAAAAATAAAACCTATCTTGTATATGACTCTATAACAACTCCCATCCTTAAATAGATTTATATTTCATTTTTAAACAAGTATAATAAACATACAATGAATCAACCATCAAACGAACTTTTAAACTTTCCTTCCCCATCAACCATCGAACGATTTAGAGCGAGTAATCCTATTTCTCAAGATGAAAGTGAATTGATATTTAGTGATGTCAAACGACTACTTTGGTTTTGGGATAATTATGATAAAAGTGCTACTGACGGAGAACCAAATAGTGATTTTGGTTTTACAAAAAGTACGAGCATCCTCGAAAAGATGTGGCAATGTTTTATTTTATCATCAAGAGATTATCAAGAATTTTGTAATCAATATTTGAGTGCTTATCAACATCATCCTAGATTGACCCCTATATATGATACAAATCTTGTTGAGCTTGGAGAGGAAGGTGCGGAGGAAATTTATGTAGGTGGAATGTTGGGAACATGTATAGAATATCTTGGTGAAGATGTAACGGTGAGATGGTTTGATACTTATTTGCAATATGCTAATGATGCTTTTGAACGGAAATTATCTATTATGAAAGATCGGCGGAGAGCTGATTATCATAAGTTGAGTGATGTTCCAAAATTCACAAAAGAAGGATTTATTGTCAAACCTGTTCCCGCTGAACTTTTTGCGGAGATAACTTCCTTCAATGAAAAAAGTAAGGACAAAGAAAAAGATGAATATGAAGAAGGTGGAATTCTCGAAAATATTATCAGTAGTAAAAAACATAGAATCGCTACAAGTCTCCGACAAATAACAAGAGACTTACGGACGAGTATCATCAACTATATCCAACCTGAATTGGAGACATGGACTGGTCTTGAATTATTTCCAACTTATGTATATGGTATCCGAACTTATCGAAGAGGTGCGGAACTAAAAATGCATAAAGATACTTTGCAAACCAATATCATTTCCGTAATTATTAATGTCGATCAACAAGTAGATGAACCGTGGGCATTGCAAATTAAAAATCATGAAGGAGAACTTTTTGAATTATTATTGCAACCTGGCGAGATGTGTCTTTACGAAAGTGCAACGTTGGAACATGGAAGAGTGAAGCCGTTTAATGGTAATTATTTTTCTAATGTATTTGCTTCATTTATTCCTTTGAGTTAGAACTCGATTGAAGGAATGTAAATGTATAATAAATTGTTCTTGCCATATCAACGTTTTACGTTTACTAAACCTCACAGGTTTAGTAAACGTAAAAATTTAAACTTACTTACTAAGAATTTTTAAATTCTCTTCTAAACTTCTCGAATTATATCCTAATGTAAAAGCATTGTTACTATTTAGCGAAACATTGGCAGGACGCTTGGCTGGCATCTGTACATCTTTTTGCAATGATGGAATTATAAGTTGAGTATCTAATCCAAAATGTGTTGCCATCTGATTAGCAAATTCAAATCTTGATAAACTTTCTCTTCCTCCTAAATGAAAAATACCGTTTACTTTTTTTTCTAATAATAAAAAAATGCCGCTTGCGGCATCTGCTCCTGATGCGGCAGTTCTATACTCATCGGTAAAGCAATGAACATTTTTACCTTCTTTTAAATTTCTCACCCAAGCATTCATAAATCCTAATCCGTTGGTTGGTAAACCATACATCAATGGCATTCTAGCGATAGTTGCTTGAGGATATATTTCTAATATTTTTTGTTCCGCTTCTCGTTTTTGTTTTCCATAAATCATAATTGGATTTGTAGTATCCGACTCTGAATAAGGAGCATCATTTCCTTCAAAAACTAAATCAGTAGAAGTGAATACAAAAGGTATATTTTGCTTAGCGCATAACTTAGTGAGATGAATAGTTGCTTTTACATTTATATTGTTAGACAATGGATTCTGCTCACAGTTATTAGGATTAGAGTTAGCTGCAAGGTGTAGAACTGCATCAGGCTTATTTTTTTTAAAAAAATATATAACTGACTGATTATCAGTCAAATCAAGTTGATTCGATGATACTTTAAGATTTGTAGGTTTATTGTTATGAAATATGCCTTGCACTTGCCAATCGCTTTGTGGATGCTCTGCGATGTGCCAACCGAGGAAACCTGAGATACCTGTTACTAGGAGTTTTTTCATAAAAAGTGTTTGTATTATTAACTCATGTTATGAACAATATATAAATCCTCTAACCTAACTTTTTTTCTTGATAAAAAAAGTTACAAAAAAATCAAGACTGTATATAAAATTGATACATTTCTAAACTTGATTTTTTTGCTTTCGCAGCTAAA
>JALZVK010000006.1 GCA_023301005.1 Saprospiraceae bacterium
AAATAATCAAAACATTATATAATTAGCATTTCATAATAATAGATGACAGAAACTATCCATAAGGAAAACTTAAAATCGTTATTGAATCAATTTGAAACTGCCCTAGATAATGCAATTGCTAGTAGCTGGAAAGAAACTGGTGAGCGAGAGCATTTACATCAAATTGTAAAAGGACAAGAAACGATTACTCATCAAATTTTGGAATTAGGGAATCATGCCAATGATTTAATTCAAGACCCTAATATCAATTCTACTGATTTATTCTCTTCGTATGTGATTCAGTTTGTTTGGATGGAAGATGTAAAATCATTTTTGATTTTATGGAGAGATATTATTTTTGAATATCAAAAAGCTTTGGTGCTTAAGTCGCAAGGGAAAGCGACCATGCAAGGACTTGCCCAACTTCAAGCAGAATCTAATCGAATCATTACGTCGAGTAGCGAAGATTTAAAAAGTCTCTTAGAAAAGGAAACGAGGACAATTGGAATGGATGCTAAGATTTTGACTAAAAAAATATCTAATTGGAGTAAGCAGACCGCACCTTGGATTACCTATAAAGAGCAGATAGAAGAATTGAGAGAGCAGGGCAAAAAGATGTTGGAACAAGAGGAACAATTATTAACTGCAACAAATGAATTTGAATATATAAGAGGACATGTTTTAGAAAGTTTGGAATGTTGTAAAGCGGAAGTGATGCAACTTAAAATGTTAGCAGAAGAGGCAATTGGTTTTATTCGAGAAAGTGTTGAAGAGAAACCTGGAAAGGTTGCTATCCAATTGGAAGACATGGAATCGAAGATAGAAAAGAGCGAAGGAATCGTAGTGCTCAATGATGGATTGAAAGATAAGGTAGAAGAGATGATTGAAAAAATACAAGTTCCCGTAAGTACAGATGGTGGCTTGTTATTATATACAGATGTTAATTTAAAGAGAATGACTCGCCAATGGTTAGATGCTGAAATTCTTCCGCTCTCTTATGAGTTATGGGAAATGAATGATCAGATAATCAATAGTTTCAAAATGGCTTTATTGAATATCAGAAATAGAGCTTTACTCTTTTCGAATGAAAAGAAAACGGAATCGCCTACTCATTTTGATGAAGCTCATTTTTGTAATCCGCTTGTTACATTTATTCAAAAAAGTGCAAAGTGGAAAGAAGAGTTATCTAAAATTTCTAGTACTATCAAGGAGAGAATGGCTAATGAATTTTATTTAAGTGAAATTTATAATACAGAAAAACCTTTTCTTCCTATTCCACTTCAATCTACAATTAATCAATATCGACTGACTCAAAATCCTTGGATTGTTCATTGCAAAAATTGGTTAGGGAAACAAAGAAGCGCGCTACAGAAATTTAAAGTTTCAGTCGAGCAAGAAGAATCATTGAGCGATTCTGAAAAAATAATTAGATACATCCATAGTCGAGAAGCACATGAATCGAATAGCGATTATTCTAATATCTTTTTGACAAGAGGTTATATTGGAAAATCATTTTGGGTAGGAAGAGAACAAGAGTTAAGTCGATTTAATAATATTTTTAATGAATGGAAATTAGGTTTTAGAGGTGCAACGATTTTGAGTGGTCAGCGATTTTCGGGGAAGTCATTGTTTGGGGAGTATGTTTCCAATTTACATTTTTATCATAATACAATACGGCTTAAGCCGTATTCTTCTATAAAGGTAGAAGGTCGGATTTTAAATACAACTTATGACCTTCAAGATGCTATTGAATTTGTCAATAAATATGTAACAACTCAACCGTTGATTTGGATTGATGATTTGGAGAGTTGGAGAGACCCCAATATTACTTTGAGTCAGAATGTAAGAGCATTGAGTAATGCAGTTGATAATCATGGTAGTAAGATGTTCTTTTTAGTTTCTATGGGAAATTGGATGTTGTCACATTTGGATAAGACACATCAAATTCAAAAGATTTTCCAAGCTGAAATTAACCTAGACAAAATGTCTAGTGATGATATTAAAAATGCAATTTTGATTCGTCATGGTGCTACTCATAAAACTTTAATTAACAAAGAAGAAGAAGAACCAACACCTAGAGAATTTCAAAAAATGATTTCGAGAATCTATCGAAATTCTGAAGGGAATATTGGAGAAGCATTGACACGTTGGTCGTACTCTATCAAGTTGTTAGATGAAGATCGAGTAGAACATATACCTAATGTGAATTACACGTTACCTGACTTTTTTAATCCAGATATTTCATTGCTACTATCAACCTTGATGATGGCAAAACAAACCAATGAATATCGATTAAGCAAATTATTTGGATCTCCTTTTAAAAGTAAATACCATCACTTGATTCAACGATTGATAAGTATAGGTGTATTAAAAAGACATGCAGGTAATTGGTTGGAAATCAATGAGTTAGCTGTGAATGAAGTAGGGAAGGCTTTGGAGAGAAAACAGTATTTGAAATTTTATAAAACTTAAAGAGAGAGGAGCGATGAGAGAGGAGTGACGAGAGATAAGTGATGAGTGTACAAACTATTGTAATACAAATTAGTTGACACACTCCTCACTTATTTCTAATCACTCGTCTCTCATCTCTCATCGCTCATCAAACTTTTTTTGATGGAGAATTTTTTTATATCACAATTTACTTGGCAACGACTTTTGTTGGTAGCAATTAGTCTATTGGCTTTGTTTTTTTTGCTAAAATTTTTAGACCGAATATTAGGAAGGTTTAATTTTTTAGGGAAATACCAAGAGATAGTTAAGAACTGCATTCACTATACACTATTGATTTATGAGGTACTAGCGTTGTTGATTTTGGGAAGTGTATTTGTATTAATCAATCCACAGTTTCATGGTATCTTAGCATTGATAGTTGTGGTCGGAGGATTTACTCATATCAAAAATTATTTTAGTGGACGAATCGTCCAATATGATAATTCTATAAATGTAGGAAAGAGATTAAAGACTGAAAATGTTCAAGGTATCATTTCGGATATGGGAAGATTGGGAATCAAAGTGCGAACGAAAAAAGGATTGCAATTTATCAATTATTCTAATTTGGTTAATCACGGGTACATGTTGTTATCAGGTGATGAAGTAGGTGGTTTTTATCAGTTAAATATCAAACCAAATGAGATAGATGAAAAGATAGATTATCATGTTCAACTTATAGACTTATTGGCAACGACTCCATATTTGGATTGGAATCATAAACCACAAATTATTCCTTCTAAAGATGATACGAAATCTATTCAAGCTAGAGTAGTGGTGAAGGAGGAAAGTCATTTGCATGATTTGATTACTTTGATAAATGAGTGGGGATATAGTTGTAGAGTGGTTTAAAGTAACCGCCAAATTCATTTGGCAGGTTGAAGAAAAAAACATTCGATATAAACCTACTTACATTTATTTCATAAATGCAGATTTTTAAGAACTAATTTTAAAACTGAACTTTCAACCTGCCAAATGTATTTGGCGGTTACAAAAAATAAAATATGTTATTTACACTTCTTGCAGATTTAGATTTATCAAATACTTACATTCAATTGTTGCTAGCCTCAACAATTATTATCTTATCATTTTTCTTTGGAGAATTATCTCAAAAGACAAATGTACCTTCCGTACTCATGCTCATCGTTTTAGGTGTAGTAATGCAATATCTTATTTTGGGAGCATTTGGTGTAGAGTTAAAAGAGGAAGATATTCTTCCCAGTTTAAAATTATTAGGAATCGTCGGTCTGATAATGATTGTATTGGAAGCCGCCTTGGAATTGGAACTCAAAAAGGAAAAATATATTCCCATAGCTAAAGCGATGTTGATTGCCTTACTTGGTTTAGTTGCTTCAGCTTGGGTAGCTGCTTTATTTTTGAATTATTTTATTGTAGGTATGACGATGGATAAAGCATGGTTATATGCAATACCTTTGTCGATTTTGTCGAGTGCTATTATTATACCAAGTGTATCCGCATTGACTCCTGCAAAAAAAGAATTTCATATATATGAAAGTACTTTTTCTGATATTTTAGGAATTATGATGTTTACATATATGACAGGAGAATTGACGACTGGTGAAAGTGATGGACATGGCGGTGGTGGCGGATTTGCTGCATTTGGAGTAACGGTTTTAGTGACAATTATAGTTTCATTAATAGCGAGTTATTTAATCATTTTGATTTTTCAAAATATTCGAAGTCATGCGAAATTTTTCTTATTGATTGCGGTATTATTGTTTTTATATGCAGTTGGTGTTCTATTACATCTTTCTGCGCTAATTGTGATTTTAGTGTTTGGTTTGGTTATCGCCAATATGAAATTATTTTTCAAAGGACCATTAGGTAAATGGTTAAATTTCGAAAAAGCTAATCATATCTATGAAGGTTTGCATGTCATTACCATGGAAACAGCATTTGTTATTCGTACTTTTTTCTTTGTGGCTTTTGGTTTGTCGATAACAGTTGCTTCGATATTTGATTTGAATGTTGCAATGGTAAGTGTATTGATAATCGCATCTATTTATATAATTCGATTTGTAATACTTCGATTATTTATTGGTGAAGATATTATTCCACAATTATATATTGCTCCAAGAGGATTGATTACTATTCTTTTATTTTATAAACTTCCTGAAGCTGCACAAGTTGAAGGATTTAATCCTGGGATTTTATTATTTGTAATTATAGGTACAAGTTTGATTATGACTGTTGCGATGATTAGAGATAAACAAACAACAGGTGCTGCAATTAGAAAAGCAGGAAGTAATCCTATTGGTTATGAGAAATGGAAAGCACCAACTGTTACTGAAGTAGCGGATGATGAGGGGCATGGACATGGACATTAATTTTTTTACCGCAGAGTTAGAAAGGAGTATGGCACAGAGTTACACAGAGTTTTTCAATAAAGAATGTTTAGTAAAAAAAAACTCTGTGCAACTCTGCGAAAACTCACTCATAACTCTGCGGTAAAAAACAAGGATTAATTATTATTTTAAATAAAACAAAATGAACTTAAAAGATTTAGCAGAAATAGTTGACACCGCAGCATTGAATGCTCAACCAATTAGTCAATTGAGTAATATCAATAAAATCACAGAACAAGATGCTTATGTTATCCAAGCAGATTCTATTCAAAGAAGATTTGATAGAGGTGAAAAATTGGTAGGTGTCAAATTAGGATTTACGAGTAAAGCGAAGATGGTTCAGATGGGCGTACATGATATGATATGGGGAAGATTGACTGATAAAATGCTAATTGAACAAAACGGAAGTATATTGTTAGAAAAATATATCCATCCTCGTGCAGAACCTGAAATTTGTTTTTTAGTAAAAAAAGAAATCAGCGAAGCTGTACCAATGTCGCAGATTAAAGATTATATCGGAGGTGTCGCTGCCGCACTAGAAATCATAGATTCGAGATATGAGAATTTTAAATTTTCATTAGAAGATGTGATTGCTGATAATTGTTCTTCAACTGGATTTGTAGTAGGAGAGTGGAATGATGTTGATACGCCAATTGGAGATTTGAAAATGGAATTGGTAGTTGATGGAGCAGTTGTTCAATCAGGTTCTTCCGCAGCAATACTTGGTGACCCGTGGGAATCAGCAGTTGCAGCAGCTCGACTATGTGCGCAATATGGACAAGTGATTCCAGCAGGAAGTTATATCATGGCAGGTGCTGCAACTTCAGCAGTTTATCTAGATAAAAATCAAAAGATAGAAGCACGAGTGGAACAACTAGGAACAGTTCAATTTTCTACCAAATAAATTTTAGATAGATGGAAGTTGATAGAAATATTCCAGGTCTAAGTTTTCAAAGTCTTCATAATAAAGCTTATGAATTTCAGATTGTATCTAACAAGGAAATTTTAGTTCACTCCATACCTAATCGACCTGATCCATTTCGTCCACATCGAATAGATTTTTATGCAGCTCTTTTTATTTTAAATGGAGAAGGAAATCACTATGTGGATTTCCAAACTTATAAATATAAAAAAGGAAGTATTATTTTTATTTCCAAAGAACAAGTGCAAGCCTTTGAAGAGAATGAAAATCGTGAAGCTTTCTTTTTATTATTTACTGAAAATTTTATAGAGCGAGGAAGTTTGAATTCTAGTTTAATGCAAGAGTTGAGTTTGTATAATTATCAATTGTACTCGCCTGTAATTAATTTGGATGAAGAAGAAATGAAACTCTTTTCTTTTTTAGTAGATAAAATAAAAGCGGAATATGATGCACCCGATGATGCGCTGACGGAGGAATTAATTCAAGCAACCTTAAAGATTTTTTTAGGATTAGCAGAGCGGATTAGAAAAAAGAATTTAGATATTGTTATTCAATCAAAATATAAAACTGATTTTTTAGCCTTCCAAAAAATATTATCCAAACATATATTTACTACTCGTAAAGTTCAATTCTATGCGCAGCAAATGAATATGTCTGCAAAAAAACTGAATCGTATCACTCAAGAGTTAAGTCATAAACCTGCCAAAGTTCTAATTACAGAAACGCTGATTCTAGAAAGCAAAAGACTGTTGATGAATACTTCTTTGAGTATCAAAGAAATTAGCTATAAAGTTGGATTCGAAGACCCAACTAATTTTGTGAAGTTTTTTAAAAAACATACAAAGTTTACTCCGATTGATTTTAGGAAAAAACATTAGAATGTTTTTTACTAATACCGAATTAATTGGAAGGTGTCGTATATATCGAATTAGATTTTGTCGATAATCAAGGCAAAAAACGCAGGGATAGCTTTGCTATCACGAGGCTTT
>JALZVK010000007.1 GCA_023301005.1 Saprospiraceae bacterium
TAAAAAATAATTCCATACCGCAGGGTATGCAATGATTTTTTAAAGAAAACTATCAAAAAAATCTTATCCTTATAAATACACAGTTTCTTTTGTCTAACTACTTAAGTAGTTAGATAACCTTTTCATTTGTCTAAAAAAAATAAGCTCCAAGTTTTTGCCAAAACTTGGAGCTTTATTTTTTTAAAATTTCACATTCCAAAAATATCACCTATACCAAATTATAATAGCTTTTTTTCTCTGCAATATAGAACACTTGTTCATTATTCGATATTCAAAAGCGTTTTTTCCATTATAAATCAACCTACCCATTAACAGACATATTCAATAATTCCCTAATTATTTCTAAAAAAATTAAAAATAAAATAATACCTTAACGTGCTGATAATCAATGAATTTAACGTTAAACCAAAAATATCTACATAAAGATGAAAAGAAAATTACTTTTACTTTTTGCAAGTGTATTGTTACCAATCTTAAGCTTCGCCCAGAATGAGACTACTGAAAGGGGAATCGATCAAATGATTGATGAGGCATTTAAGCCTATTTCTGATTTTTTCTCAAATGTCATATTTTTTCAAATAGGAGGTATTCCATTCGTATTAATGTTATTAGTATTTGCCGCATTATTTTTTACAATTGTGTTCGGCTTTATTAATATTCGAAAATTTGGAACAGCTATCAATGTGGTACGTGGTAAATACGACTATGTAGATAAAGCAGTTGTCGATCCCAAATCACAAGTCAATATGGCAGGCGGCGATCTTGTCGATACCATTGCTGATGAAAGCAAGGATGGTGAGGTGACCCACTTCCAAGCTTTAGCAACCGCAGTTTCGGGAACGGTAGGAAATGGAAATATTGCAGGTGTTGCATTAGCAATTGCACTTGGTGGACCTGGAGCAACATTTTGGATGATTATATGTGGACTTTTGGGAATGTCTACAAAATTTGTAGAATGTACCTTAGGTGTACAATATAGAGACATCGGTCCTGACGGAACTGTATATGGTGGACCTATGTATTATTTGAGGAAAGGATTGAAAGAAAGAGGATTTGAAATGCTTGGAAAAGTAGGCGCAGTATTATTCGCTATCTTTTGTATTGGAGGTTCTTTTGGAGGTGGAAATGCAGCCCAATCTAATCAAGCTACAATTGTTGTAAAAGAATTGATGGGACTTAATGAAAGTACGAGTGCAGGTTTTTTCATTGGAATTGTATTAGCAATAGTTGTTGGTGTAATTATCATTGGAGGAATTAAGAGAATTGCATCTGTAACAGAGAAGGTAGTTCCATTTATGGCAGGACTATATATGATTGCATGTTTATATATTATAGGTTCGAATATCACTTTAGTAGATGATGCTTTTGGGTTAATCTTCTCGGAAGCATTTACACCTAGAGCAAGTGTGGGAGCAATGATAGGAGTATTACTTGTTGGATTTAAAAGAGCAGCATTCTCTAATGAGGCGGGAGCAGGTTCTGCATCAATTGCACACTCTGCTGTAAAAACTAAGTATTCAGCATCTGAAGGTTTAGTAGCACTTTTAGAACCATTTATTGATACTGTAGTTATTTGTACGATGACAGCTCTTGTAATTGTTATCTATAATTTTGGAGGACACTTTGAATATGGAGTTGATGTAAGTACAGATGGTAGTGGTGCTGTTATGATTGGTACTGAAATGGTACAAGGAGCAGGTATTACATCTAAAGCCTTCGCTAACTATATCGCATACTCTGATGTTTTCCTAACTATAGCTGTTGTACTCTTTGCTGTATCGACCATGATTTCATGGTCTTACTACGGATTACAATCTTGGAAATATTTATTTGGTAGAGGAGCAATGGCAGACTTAGCATACAAAATCTTATTCTGTATATTTATTGTTATTGGTGCAGCTGCAAATATGGGTTCTATTTGGGCATTCTCTGATGCAATGATTTTTGCAATGGTATTCCCAAATATGATAGGTCTATTCCTTCTGTATCCTGTAGTTAAAAAACAATTGGCTCGTTACCTTGAGGCAATTGAAAAAAGCTAAAAAACAAATTTTTATAAAAAAATATTAAGGGCGCACTTCTTCGAAGTGTGCCTTTTTTTTTAATAATTTTTAAATAAAAATATAAAACTTAAAACATGAAAAAACTAATCCTCTCCACACTCGTCTTATTTTGTTTGGGAAATGTATTAGCCCAAAATTTACCTCCAAATATTGAGATTATTTCTACCGTTCCTGATTTTAATAACAATACAATTACATTGACTTATACGCTAAATGATGTAGATGGAGATAACGCTGAAATTACGCTCCAAATGTCTGACGATAATGGAGCAACTTATGAAGATGTTTCATTGCAAGTCACAGGGGACATTGGTTATCCTATAGTAGATGGAACGAAAGAAATGGTTTGGACACCTACCAACTTTAATGCAAATTATAAAATGCGCATCATTGCTGATGACTTGCAACCTGTTGATATTCAAGCGATTGTAGATCAAGTTGATTCTAATTCGATATGGGAAAAAGTAGTTAACCTCGAAGGAATTAGACATAGATTTGATCCAGTTTTTTTAGGATCTATTCAAATGGATATTGAAGATCAGATGAACTCTTTTGGATTGGAAGTAGAAATTCAAGAGCTACCAATTCCTAATTATGTTGGAAAAAATATCATCGGAATTAATCAAGGTAAAAGTATTGACCCCGAAGTATATATCATAGATGGTCATTATGATACGGTGGATGATTCCCCTGGCGCAGATGATAATGGTACAGGTGTGGCTGGAATGTTAGAAGCAGCAAGGATATTATCCAATTATCATTTTGACCATACGATAAAGTTTATTGGGTTTGATTTGGAAGAAGAAGGATTTGGAGGGAGCGCACCTTATGTCAGTAATAGTTTGTTGGTTGGGGAAAATTTAAAAGGAGTGATTAATTTAGAGATGATTGGATATTTCGATGATGCACCAAATTCGCAAAATTTCCCTTCTGTTTTTCAAACTGCATTTCCAGATGCTCACGCTCTTTTGGAGGCAGATAGTTTTAGAGGGAATTTTATAACCAATGTTGGATTTACAACTTTTACCGCATTGCAAGATTCGTTTTCGGTAGCAGCAGCAATTTATGTACCTGAGTTAAAAGTGATAGATGTGATTGTAACTAATTTTAGTGATTTAGCGAATCAAGCTTTGTTACGAAGTGACCATGCACCATTTTGGTTTTCTAATCGTGCTGCAATTATGTTGACGGATGGAGCGGAATTTCGAAATCCATTTTATCATACAGCAGATGATCGTATTGCTACTTTGGATAAAGAGTTTATGACAAATGTGGTCAAAGCGTCTGTAGCAACTTTAGCAAAATTAGCAGGCGTGAGAAACTGTTCCGTTGCGGAAGCAGATATTCTTTTAAATGCAAATGAGTTGGATTGTAATTTTGATATTTACCCAAATCCAATTCAAGATGATTTGTATTTACAAATAGGAGATTGTGAAAACGGTGATTTGAA
The DNA here is from genome assembly GCA_023301005.1 of Saprospiraceae bacterium. Taxonomy (GTDB): domain Bacteria; phylum Bacteroidota; class Bacteroidia; order Chitinophagales; family Saprospiraceae; genus CAJQQY01. The sequence goes on from JALZVK010000007.1 coordinate 3,514, forward strand.
TTTAGAGATTTACGATTTACGTGGTGTCTTAGTTTTTGAAAAAGAAATAACAACTGCGAATAGCAGTTCTATAACAATAGACTTACAAGATTTGAATACGGGACTTTATATTTTGAAAATTGGAAATGAGGAAGGATTTGCGAGTCGGAAGTTGTTGGTGGAGTAGGAGGGATGATTATATGGTTTCGCTTCGCTATTGTTTTATGGTTTTTAAATAAAAATATCAAACAAGATTTTTCGATAACAATAAAACCATATAACAATAGCGAAGCGAAACCGTATAACAATACAACAATAAAGTTCTACTTCTCTTCAATATCGTAAACATAATAATTCGTATCACCTTGCCAGGGCATAGCTCTGTTGATTTCTTTATATCGAAGTTGAACTTTTTTACCTTCAAGTTCTTCGAGCTTCTTAGCTAAGAATCCTTCTTTTAATGAAAAATTCCAAGTGCTACCTATGACACTAGATTGGTCTTCTTGTAAACCTCCGAGATTCAGTTGACCTTCAAACGTTTTGAAGACATAACCTTTTTTAGAAATTTTCATCATATAGCCAGTTCGAGTTCCTTCGCTATAAGTCCAGTTCGCCCAGACCATATAACCGATTCCAACGAGTAATAATGCGAGAGAAGAAAAGATTAAAACTTTTCGAAAAAAGCTTTTCGTTTTTTTGATTCCAGAATCAACTGATTCGCTAATGGAATCTTTAGTTCCTTCATAACTCTTACTCAAAGAGTCTTTTGTCTCTTCAATATTTTTGCTAATAGAATCTTTTGCTCCTTCGATAAAACCTTTATCGTTTGGAGTTTTTGGATTTTCATTAATATCACTCATAACAATTTATATTTTGGTATCAACAAATGTAAATAAATGTAATGAATAGAGTTAATTCTGAATGATAAATTTTGGATTCGAATATGTAGAGATTAAATAATTGTATTTTATAGAGTTTTATTTTTCGACCATTCCTTAGTTGATAATTTAAAACGATATAAACGAATTATAAACACTTTGTTATTCTATTTCTGTATATACTTTGTTTTATCAATTTTTTCTTCTTCTAATTTAAGCACTAATTGAGTAGGTTTTTTATATTCAACTTTAGCAGTTGTTAATTGAGAATCTTCATTCTTGATTTTTATTTCCATTTCTTTTGTAGGGATACAATTCTTTAAATTTAGATTAGATACAAGAGCTTCATACACCGCATTTCTATTTGTCTCTTTTGCTCCAACATGATAAAAATGTTCTTTAGTTGCTATAAAAGAATTGTTCCAAATTGAAAAAATATATTCATTTGTGCGATACTTATTACTTAGCCAAGTAGAAAGAATATATTTTGATTTTGATTCTAAAATTCCTTTATTCAATGCTATTTCTTCTTCTTCTGACCATGAGTCAAAGTAGTCAACATGCCTTCCTATATATGGAGGATCTGAATATACTAAATCTGTTTCTTTGAGTTCTTTTATGGTTTCATTAAAATCCTGATGCTTAAATGTGAAGTCTCCCATTTCAATTATCTGAGCTACATTTTTAACTTGGTTAGTTATTTTAGTAACTAATGCTTGAGCAAATCTGTTAGGTTTTTTACAGAAGGGGACATTATAACCTCCCTTTCTATTAAACCTCATCATTCCATTAAAACATGAGC
>JALZVK010000008.1 GCA_023301005.1 Saprospiraceae bacterium
TCCGATCTTATTGGGAAAATGCGCCAACGCTTAGTTGTACAGATTGTCTTAATCCTACAGCTAATCCTATCGATACTACTACCTATACTTTTGTTGCAGTAAGTGCCGAAGGTTGTGAAACATTTACCAATATAAAAATTGATGTAAGACCATATGCTGTTCCTATCATCACCGTTTCTAATGACACCACTATTTGTGCTAATGACATCGTACAATTATTTGTATCAGGAGGTACTAATGTTTTCTCCTATACATGGGATGATAGTCAATCAGGATTGAGTTGTTATAATGCTTGTTTAAATCCGATTGCTTCACCACAAGTCTCTACGACTTATGCTGTTACAGTTACAAGTACGGAAGGTTGCTCAAGTAGTGATACGGTGCGAGTAGATGTTATTGATGTTCATCAAACATTTGCAGGCGACGACAGAACAATATGTGAAGGCGATACTGCACAATTAAATTTAAGCATTGGAACTAATCCAATTTGGTTAGCATCTAATGGATTAAATTGTTCGACTTGTCCTAACCCAATTGCTAGTCCGATTGTAACTACTGATTTTGTAGCGCAAGTAACGACCGTTGAAGGATGTGATATAATTGATACTGTAAGAGTCAATGTTTTAAATCAACAAGACATTTCCGCAGGAGAAAATATAACATTATGTCGAGGAGAATCTACGATTCTAGATGGACAATTTATTACTGGAGCGATGAATCCAAATATAATATGGACTCCTGCTGCCACATTAGATGATGCATCTATCCTAAATCCTGAAGCTTCTCCTTCATCGACTACGACTTATAATTTGACATTAACTTTTGATAATTGTACACTCAGAGATTCTGTAACAATTAGTGTAGCTGACAAAACAGAAATTGAAGCGGTAGGTGCGATTATATGTTTGGGAGATACTGCTCAATTGGATATTATTGGATTTGCTGATGAATTTGAATGGACTCCTGCTGAAGGACTTTCTGATCCTTTTATTGCTAATCCTATTGCATCACCTACTGAAAGTACAACCTATACTGTAGTTGGTAAATTGTCGACTTGTGATCCTGATACTTCCGAAGCAACTATCGAAATTGATATGCTTCCTGAAGTCAGTTTGCCTGCTATATATACTACGTTTCCAGGACAGGCTACTATTTTAGAAATAGAAAATACTTCGACAGATTATACTTACGAATGGTCTCCATCTACAGACTTGAGTTGTTTAGATTGTTCTACACCTACGGTAAATACAACAGTCAATTCGGAATACGTTGTTACAGTTACAGATGTATTTACTGGCTGTCAAAAAGTATTGACTACTAAAGTAGAAATCATTGATTTTTGTGATAAAGATTTAATTGGTATGCCTAATGCGTTCTCTCCTAATGGTGATGGTGAAAATGATAATCTTATTATCAAATATTCTTCTGCTCTAATCATAGATAATTATTCAATGAAAATATTTGACCGTTGGGGAGGTTTACTTTATGAGTCAAATAATATCAATGATACTTGGGATGGAAGATCTAATGGAAAATTAGTTCCTACTGGAGTGGTTGTTTACTTTATGGAATTTCCTTGTCATTTAGATGGTAGTATGGTTCAGAAATCTGGAGATATTACTATTCATAGGTAAGAGGAACATTCGAACATTCGAATTTAGTCCCGTTTTAAAACGGGATGACGAATTAATTCTTTTTACGATTTAACTGAATAAGGGAAAAAGGGAAGACGGATTTGAGATTTTAGAAGTTTGTCGAATTTACTTGTTGACTTACTTTGTAAGTATTTTATTTTAAATAGGAAACCCAAATATTCATTTTGAATATTTGGGTTTCTTATTTCCAAAAAAAAACAATATACTTACGTAGTACGTAAAATCAATATTAATCGAAAACAAGTCAGCTCGTCAAAACTTCTAAAATCTCAAATCCGTCTTCCCTTTTTCCCTTATTCAGATAAATCGTAAACAAAGCTAGATCGTTAAAAATCAAAACTTAGTTTTCCCTCTAAAAACACTCACTCCAGGATGAAGCGGATTACCTGACGCTCGGCGATTAGCAACGATTTGTCCAGCATGCCACATCGCATCTGCAATAGGACCATTTAGCAAATTCCAAAAAGGATATTCCGATTGCTTCTCCCCTCTTTGAAAAATAATTTTCATATCTTCTACATTCGCATTTTCTTTTCTTAACAAATCACTTGCAAGTTTTAGATTTTCAAGTGTCCGTTTTCTATACTTTTCAAAATTCATCTCCTCAGAACTCTTTGCACCACTAATATTGGGTTTTTTACTAACTGCGTTCAAAATCGTTTTAGATAAATTATATACATGCACTACTGTTTCTTCTGTAGTTCGATTTGTCTCTCCTATCTTATAAGCCAAATCTTCTTTTCTTAAACCTTCCGTCGCCCAAAAATATCTATATCCTAATCCATCAATCATTCTTGATGCTACATTTTCAGCTGAGTAATTTTCAGGTGCATCTGGTATTACATGATAAGGTAAATCGTCAGGCATTTCTGGCATTCCTGGCATATCATCTTGCGCTTGTAAGTTTAATTGCGGTAGCATCAGAAAGAAACTTAAAAGGAGTGAAGTCAATATCAATTTCATAATGAGTTTATTTATTTATTTTAAATTTATTGTTCAATAATATAATCCGAAGGTAATTGAAAAACATTTCTCTACAAAACAATATGTATTTAGGAATTATTAATTGTCTTCAAACAATATTTAATTATAGTTACAATATTCCCAATTAAAATGATTAGGGAGTAGGAATTAAATAGTCTACCCGATTGAAGAGATTATTTTTTAATATGAGGAAATAAAAAAATTAGTGCATACCCTTTGGTACGGGCTCATTTTTTTATGAAGTCATATTGAAAAAGAATCCTTCAAGGGGGTAGATTATTTATTTCCTACTCCCTTAATTGATTTTACGCAAAGATTTAAAGCCCTCTGACTCAACTTTTTTCCTTGATGAAAAAAGTTGAGTCAGAGGATTAACTTTGCGTAACATGAGTGATTAAATAACTATTAACGTTACCCTTTAAAAATCAAAGCTTAAAAATTGAAAATATCCGTATGTATAAATCCAATAAAAAACGCTCTAATTTTCAAATAGAAAATTAGAGCGTTTTTAGTATTTACTAAAATCAAAATATTTAAATTAAAATCAAAAGTATCTTTATAGTAAGAAATAATCCTACCCATAAAAACGTCGATAAAACTGACCCAATAAAAATCCCTCTGTAAAGTTTAAAATTATTCATCTGACTTTTTTTTGCAATTAAACAATTACTTATTAGAATATATTATTCAAAATCGTTAGAATTTAATCGCCTTAACGACATAATTTTGATTAGATATATTTAAAAGCTATTCTGGAAGTGTGAGAAATCCCGATGGGATTTACTTAGGTTAGTTACTTGTTATGTGCAAAAACAATACCTATTATGAATATTTTACATGTGATTATTTGGTATTTTTTAAATATATATTTTAATAATTTGTAAATAAAAATTTAAACTCCTACTCTTTTTTTATCAGAACTTTTAGTTTATTTTTTTTATTTTTGCGGCATCAAACAAATAAACAACAATTTACTTCATTCAATTATTTATCTATATAACTGACTTATTATCAACAAGTTAGTTTTAAAAAATTTAAAAAATGGGAAGAGCATTTGAATACCGACGCGCTGCAAAAGAAAAGCGATGGGCAAATATGTCTAGAGTATTTCCAAAATTAGCTAGACAAATCACAATGGCTGCTAAAGATGGAGGCCCTGACCCTGATATGAATCCTAAGTTGAGATTGGCTATTCAAAACGCCAAAGCGAATAATATGCCTAAGGATAATATTACTCGTGCTATCGATCGAGCTACTGCTAAGGATGCTGCCAACTTTGCTGAAGTCAATTATGAAGGCAAAGGTCCTCATGGAATTTTGGTTTTTGTGGAGGCGGCAACAGATAATACAACTCGTACTGTAGCTAATGTAAAAGCTTACTTTAGCAAAGCTGGAGGTGGTATTGTTCCGACAGGTTCTTTGGAATTCATGTTTGATAGAAAAGCTGTTTTTGAAATTCCTAAAAAAGAGGGAATGGATTTGGAAGAAATGGAATTGGAATTAATTGATTTTGGACTTACTAAAATTGAGGCAGATGGCGACACTATATATGCTTACTCTAACTATACTGATTTTGGTACTTTGTCAAAAGCATTAGAGGAAATGAAAGTCGAAGTCGGCAAAGCTAACCTTCAACGTTTCCCTACTTCACCTGTAGAATTTACAGATGAACAAATGGTGGACATCGAAAAGATGTTAGATAAAATGGAAGACGATGATGATGTTCAAGCAGTTTATACGAATATTGCTTAGAACGAATTGAAAGCTATAACAATACTTTTACATTTTTATAAATATTAAATATTCCCCTCGGTGGGTACATAACTATGATTGCAGAAATTCATACTGAAAAAGGATTAATGAAAGTGGAGTTCTTCGAACAAGATGCTCCGAACACAGTAAAAAATTTTACTGACCTTGCTAAAAAAGGTTTTTATGATGGATTAACTTTTCATCGAGTGATTCCAAATTTTGTAATTCAAGGCGGTTGCCCAAATGGAATTGGCAACGGTGGTCCTGGTTACAAAATTGATTGTGAATTAGATGGAGAAAATCAATTCCATGACAAAGGTGTTTTGTCAATGGCTCATGCTGGACGTAATACTGGAGGTTCACAATTTTTCATTTGCCATAGTCGTGATAACACGGCGCACTTGGATAAAAATCATACTTGCTTTGGAAGAGTTTTCGAAGGAGTGGATATAATAGATACTATTGGTCAAGGTGATACAATTGATAAAATTGTGGTGGTTGGTGAAGAAGCTTAGATTAATTTAGTTTTACAAAAAAGTCCCAAATTTCACAAAGCGTTTATGCCAATATGAGGAATCCATCGAAGCCACTTTAACTTGTTTGCTACCTCTTCATACATGGAACTGGAGCTGAGAAAGATGCCGATAAAAGCGGCTATATCATAACCTAGCTTCTCATAATCCACCACAATTTGG
>JALZVK010000009.1 GCA_023301005.1 Saprospiraceae bacterium
GCAAAATTTGATTGTTCGTCATCAACTTTTTGTCTATAACTTAGCTTTGAAAATGACGAATAATACTGAAGATGCGGAAGACTTAACTCAAGAAGCATTTATAAAAGCGATAACTGGTTTATCTAAATTTGAAGGTAAAAGTAATTTTAGAACTTGGTTGTATCGTATCACAGTGAATCATTTTTTAAATTCAAAAAAACGAAAATCAGAATATAGCGTCGTTAATTTTGAAAGCTACTTTAATAGTATTGATAGTATGCCTAACTCTGAATTAAATGAACATGAGGAAAACGAATTAAAAAAATCTATTGAAGAGTTAAGAATAAACTGTACAACGGGTATGTTGATGTGTTTGTCCAAAGAACAAAGAATGGTTTATATTCTAGGAGAGTTGTTTGATATTAGCCATAATTTAGGTGGAGAGATTTTAGAAATTTCACCTGGAAATTTTAGAATAAAACTCATGAGAGCACGAAAAGATTTGTACCAATGGATGAATAAAAAATGTGGTTTGGTCAATAAAGATAATCCATGTCGTTGCTCCAAAAAAACAAAAAGCTATATCAAAGCAGGGAAAGTTGATTCTGATAATTTACAGTTTAATACTAGATTCCAATCTAAAATAAAAAAGTTCTCTCAAGAAAAAGCTGTTGAAATTACCAATACGGTTGACGAATTAAATAGAAAAGTATTTAAAGAACATCCTATGCAAGATCCGATAAAAGCATCAAAAATCATTAATGAAGTTTTTAATCATGATCTTATTAAATGGATAACTAAACTTTAAAAATGGGAATTTAGATATGAGCGAATTTATTAGAATAACTTTTGTAACTGTAGTGTTAATTATTGTTGCTTTTACTATTTGGTCTTTTAAGACAAGTTCAGTTGTAGAAATAAATTCTACTGTTACTACTGAAAAAAATAGTTTAAAAGATAGTCTTTTTAATGCCTATTGGTATGCGGATAATGCAGAGATAAAAACTTATCATCTAACTCAATCTCGCTATGGAGAATTGCACGAAGGAATGGCGACGCTTATATTTGTCGCTGAACCTTTTTCAAAGAAAAAAGGAGTGAAGCCCGATAGCTACAAAAAATCAAATGATCGTATTCCAGTTTTAAAATTGAATTTATTAAAAAAATTTGGTACTGGTATTTATCCATACTCGATGATGCTCTCTACATTTACACCATTGACTGAATCGCAGGGATTAACTAAGGCAACTGCTTCGGGACAAGAATGGTGCGGGCAAATTTTTTCTCAAATGAACAAAAGGAAAAAACGTTACGATGTGGTTTCCTATTCTTACTTTGAAGAAGAAGGCGATCGCCAATTTACGTTACCGACTACTTTTACAGAAGATGAAATTTGGTCTCGTATCCGTATAGATTATAAGAGCTTACCGCAAGGAGATTTTGATATTATTCCTGGCTTATATTATACAAGGTTAGAACAACATAAATTCGAAACTGAAAAGGCAAATGCTACACTTCAGAAAGCAGCAGAAACATCTGTATATACTCTAAATTATCCTCAAAGAGAAAGAACATTAGCCATCACTTTTAATACGGCATTTCCTCATGAGATTATAAAATGGGAAGAGACTTATGCCGACAAAAGAGCGCCAACGAAAAGACTCACCACAACAGCCATTTTAAATCAATCTAAAAATATAGATTACTGGAATTACAATGCTGAACAATATAAAAGTATAAGGAAGGAGCTTGGTGTTCCTTATTAATTGCCGAATAACTTATCATAAAAACCTTTCTTTGGTTTTTCTTTGCGTACTGCAACCTTTGTTATTTGTTCTTCAACTTTTTTTATTTTAAAATATTTAGTTACAGTATTTTTTGGGCTATCATGAATTCCAAAACCTAATCGACTGATGAGAACATCTGAAACTAATGATGATGTAACATGGAAGTATGCGAACTCATTATTATCATTTACTGGAGATACTACTAATAACTTTTCATCCTCTTCCTCAATGTATTTGTAATCCCCATTTAAATATTTAAGCTCTTCTTCAATTGGTTGCCCAAACTCTGTTATATAACTATCATCTTCAAGCTTTAACCTAATCGTTCTACCTTTTTCAATATACTTAAATCCAAAACTATTTGTTGTATCAAAACTTATATATGATAGTATGAATTCGGGATTGTTAAAATAATTATTTAAGGTATGAACTTCGGTTTCTTTTTTATTCTCTATAAATTTTTCTACAAATTCCGAATTATGAATTTCAATTAAAGAGTCATGAAAAGTAATAGTTATGTAATCATAATACTTTAAAGTATTCATAGAATAATCATACTCTTCGGTTGCTCCAAATAAATCAAAAGCAATCTTTTTATGAGTATATATTTTTGTATCTGTCTTTATAAAAATTCCAAGTGAGTTACTTCCCATAATTTATTTTTTGGATTAATGTTTTTTGGTTTTCAAAAGAAATTCCCAATCATATCAATCAAGAATGAAAAAATAATCACCATTAATAAAAATCCTAAACAACCATTTTTAGGCGATTCAATTATAGGTTTTTCATTTTTGTACAGATCAATTACAACTCCATTTAAACCAAAACCAGTAACTATTTTACAGTCAGAAATATTTCCATTTTCGGATATTTGAAAATTATGTTCAGTACCTACTATTGAAAATTTTGAAGAGACTTCTTCTCCATTGACTTTTACAGTTTCTTTCCCCATTATTGAATTGAATATTTCAATTTTGTTTTCCTCTAAGTAAATTGTTGTAAATTTCATTTTTCTATTTTTTCTAATT
>JALZVK010000010.1 GCA_023301005.1 Saprospiraceae bacterium
AAAATGTCATGTCCTTTCTTTAAGAAATGAACTTTGCCTTTTACAAAGGCAGGAGCACTTGAACCAAAGATTTCATTCCATTTTGGAAAAAGTGAAAAATTTTCGCCTGTCTTGTCTGCACCGCTTTCTCTTGCTTCTATCTTTAAAAGATTATCCGCTACCATAATAATAGCACCTAATATAATTAGTACTGCTATCGCAGATAATGCTATCAATAGATAATTAGAACCTGCCGTCGAAGATTGAGCCGAAGCTGCCGAGGCAAAATTTAAGAAGAGAAAAAGGAGAAAAAACCGATTGATTTTGCTTCTCAAAATTCTATTATTTTTATTGTAAAAAATAGGTTTACTATCAGATAAAACGTTAATGTTTTTAACGTTTTAAGAAATTAACCGCAAAGATACAAACCTTTTGAAATTATTAAATATGTAAGTAAGTCTTTATCTGGGTTTAAAATTATTTAGATTTATTCTAGATAAGTTTTATTTATATTCGTTTTTTTATTTAAAATGAAGCTATACTTATGAAAACAAAAAAACAATATGCTTTGTTCTTAGCCATATTCATCATTATTTTACTCATTAACTTTATTTTTCATTTGAAAAAAGATACTTCCGACTTAAATCATATTTCTTTGGAACAATGGGAAACTACTGTTTCTAGCAAATTTCATATTCAACAACTTCAATTCGAACGAGTCAAGAATGCTTATCAAGCAAAGGAAATCTATATCAAAAGATTACTCACCTCTCATGGAATTCATTCTTTTCAATATGATTTATTTTTAAGAGCTTTTAAAAAAGAAGAAATTCTTGAAGTGTGGGCAAAAGATAAATCAGCAACTGAATTTAAATTAATCAAAACATTTCCCTTTTGTAAAAATTCAGGTACTCTTGGTCCAAAAAGAAAAGAGGGAGACTTACAGATTCCCGAAGGATTTTATCGAATCAGTCATTTTAATCCAAAGAGCAATTTTCTACTTTCTATAAAAGTCAGTTACCCAAATGCTTCAGATAAAATATTAAGCGATCCAACTCAACCTGGAGGAGACATTTATATACATGGCAATTGTTACACCGTTGGATGCATTCCAATTACTGATGACAAAATTCAAGAGTTATATTTATTAGCGATGGAAGCACATCAGGAAGAAGAACAAATTCCTATTCATATTTTCCCAACAAAAAATTGGTCGAATATCTTGGATGAGGATTCTCCTCATTTTTCTTTTTGGGAAAATTCAAAACAAGGATTTGATTTATTTGAAAAAAATAAAAAACTACCGAAGGTAGAAGTTTTGGAAAATGGGGAATATGATTTTGAGTAATTTATCTGTCGAAAAGTTATTGAGATGGGAAGGCGGATAATACGGATTTGAGCGGATGAACACGGTTTTTTTTTACCTTGCTTAGATTTTTTTCAAAAATCAATACCCAAGTTAGAGTAAAAATCCGTGTTCATCAGCTCAAATCCGTGACATCCGCGTTCCCATCCCTATATCATAAATACCAACCACGGAAACAAAATCACTAACAATAAAAATACAACTTGGATTATCACAAAAGGAATGATGCCTCGATATAAATGTCCTGTCGTAATTTCGGGTGGCGCAACTCCTTTTAAATAAAATAAAGAGAAGCCAAAAGGCGGAGACAAAAATGAAGTTTGTAAATTCAACGCCAACAAAATTCCAATCCAAATTAAGTCCATTTCATACACTTCGAATACTGGCGCGACTACTGGAACGATGATAAAAATTATCTCTATAAAGTCGATAAAAAATCCTGCGATAAAAACGACAATCATTACTAACAATAAAAATACATTTGGCGAAAGATTAGATTCTTCTATCAAATTTATCAAATAAGTATCTCCTCCCAATTCTCTAAATACAAATGTAAAAGTTGTCGCTCCCAACAAAATGATAAATACCATTGTCGTCAAATGCGTCGTTTCTCTCATCACTTCGTTCAGCACTTTTATCGAAAATTTTCCTTGCGTGATGGTTAGCAAAGTTGCGCCCATCGCTCCTATCGCCGCCGCTTCTGTAGGTGTCGCACTTCCTGTTAAGATCGAACCTAATACCGCAACTATCAAAACAAATGGTAATAAAAATGCTTGAACTAATTTCCTTAAAAATCCTTCGCTTTTAAATGCTGCAATTTCTTCTTCTGGAATACTTGGTGCTGCTTCTGGATTTCGTTGTGCATAAATCGCAATGTAAATTATATAACAAACCACTAATAAAACGCCTGGCACTAATGCTGCTTTAAATAAATCGCCAACCGTAACGCCCAACATATCTCCAAGCAAAACTAAAACTACTGAAGGTGGTATCACTTGTCCTAAAGTTCCTGAGGCTGCAATAGTTCCTGTTGCCAATTCTGGTTTATAACCTCTGTTCAACATGGTTGGCAAACTTATCAATCCCATCGTAATTACCGTCGCTCCTACTATTCCTGTCGATGCTGCTAACAATGCTCCTACAACTACAACTGAAATGGCTAAACCTCCTTTCATTTTTCCAAAGAGCATCGCCATCGTTTCTAATAAACTTTCTGCTAATCCTGATTTCTCCAACATGATTCCCATATAAACAAAAAGTGGAACTGCTAACAAAACATAGTTTGTCATCGTCCCCATTACCCTCGAAGGCAACATGGTAAAATCCGCAGTATCCAAAAATAACAATGCATAAATAGTAGAAATTCCTCCTAGTGTGAATGCTACTGGAAATCCATATAGAATCAACAAAAAAATACTTACAAAAAGAAGAATTGCTAATATCGCCATGACTTTATTATTGTTCTTTAAAACCTCGTTTTAAGTCTTTATTTGATAACAGAATTTCTAAAGAAGATTTATTGTTCCAAAGAATCTGAAGTGTACCTTAATGTCAAAATAGAACTGGCAACCATTGCTAACGCTTGTAGCAATAATAAAATCATTCCTATTGTGATTGCAAATTTTATGATAAATCTAAATGGTAAGCCTCCTGGATTGGGGGAACCTTCGAGTATTTTAAATGAACCTAAAGCATATCCATAAGAAGTGAAAATTATTAAGAGACACCACGGAATTAGAAATAACAATGCTCCTACAAGATTTACTAATGCCTTATCTCTTTCTGAAAATTCGGAGTAAAATAAATCCACTCTCACATGTTTGTCATGCTTCAATGTGTACCCTGCACCTAGCAAAAATATCAATGCAAATAAATGCCATTCTAATTCAGGCATCCACACAGGTTCGCTATTAAAAATGATTCTTCCCAAAACTCGCCCACAAACCAAGACTACTAATATAGTCGTCAGCCAAGCTGTTGCTTTCCCGATATTTTCATTAAGAATATTTACGAAGTGAATAAATCCTTGAAGAAGATTTTTCATTGATGTTTTGTTTGTGTAAAAATAAAAAACATAACGAGGAATCAAAAAATCCAAATACATGTGTATAAGTGTATAGGTGTTAAAGTGTATATGTAATTTATCTAAATTGATTAATCACCTACAAAATAAATTTAAGGTATTCGATAACATTAATACTTATACACCTATAACATATATGTTAGGGTTTGATGCGTTTGCCTAGTTACTTACATTCATAAATAACAAATTTATCATTCTCTGAAATTATATTTACTTCTTGAAAAAGTTTTATCAGGTGCGTTTTAAAATTTAAATGTTGACTGGCTACTAATAGAAAACGTCCTTCTTCTTTTAGACATCTTTTCACCTCTCGAAATAATTCAAGGGCAACTTCAATATTAGTTTCAAACTCAAAATGAAATGGTGGATTCGAAATCACTACATCAAAAAAATCATTTTTAAAAACATCCATCGAATCACTAAAATGAAAAAATAAATTTCCTGAATTCAAATTTAACTTCGAAGATTCAATTGCTAAATAAGAATCATCCATCAAATGAATTTCGGAAGCGTATTGTTTTAATTCTACCATTTTGGCGAGCACTCCATTTCCTGATGCTAAATCTAATACTCGCTTTTCGTTTTCTTTTATGTTTAAATTTTCAATAAAAAACTGACTAGCGTAGTCGATATTTTTCGCAGAAAAAACTCCAAAGTATTGTTGAAAAATTTCTCCTTGAAAAGAAATGGAATTGATGATAGAATGTTCTTTTTGTTTTTTCTTTTTTTGTAAAATGATTACTCTTGATTTTTTCCAAGCTTTACTTTGTTCTACTTCTTCAAAAAACTCATTGGCAATATCTAACATCTGAGGTGTGAAATATTTTGTCATAAAACCTCCGAGTACAATTCCTTCCTCATCAAGTGTCGCAGCTATTTGCGCCAACTGCAATCGAAATAATTCCATTGATTTTGGAATTTTAAAAACACCTAAGTCGATACCTTTAGGTAGCGAATCTAATGGCGTACGGAATTGCATTGTTATAAAATCTAATTTATTTGCATTTAGATTTTTTTGAATCGCTTTTTCTTGGCTTTTATAATTGATAATTATGGAAGGAGAAAATTCATTTAACATCGTACTCAAAAATCCAAAGCGATCATTATAAATCGCTATGGAAGTATTTCCCAAAACTAATTCTTCCACATGTTGCAAGAGTAATTCATCTGCTGCATTCCATGATTTCAGAGAACGATTTTCCGTTTTTGGGTATCGCTCAATTTTATACTCTTTATTTTTAAAAGAAAATTCTATATTCATTAGACAAAATTTATAAAAAAAATAAAAGACTCGAAGAGCCATAACAATGGTCTTACAAAATTGAAACACCATTAGAATCCGTCGTTAAAACATCACTCATATAATCAAAAAATGGACGGATTGCTTTATATGTTTTCGCTACTTCTTTTACAAAAGAAGAATCTTGAATTTCTTTATCAGTAAAATTTCTATAAACGATAAATTGCTTGTACCGTAACAAATCAATTGCGGGATGATCTTTTGCAAATCCTCTTGGCGCAGTTTTTACCGTTTCGCCACTTAGCGTTCCGAATGTTTTTTTGAAATTAGAAGCTGCTAAAATTTTTCGCAAAGGTTTATCATCTACTGCAATTTCTTCTCTAATTCTTTTTAGGTCTGGCGAATTTGGATTCCAAAATCCAGCTGCTGCAAAAGAATTTCCACCTGGTTCTATATGAAAAAAATATCCGCCTCGAAGTCGAGCTGTTGCTCGTTTCAGTCCTCCTGCAAAATGTTTTTTATAAGGTGTTTTATCTTTTGAGAAACGAGTGTCTCTATAAATTCTATACACTTTGACATCTTCGATATGATCGGTCTTATTCATTTCGTCCATCAAATTTTGAGCAAACTCTTTGAACATTTTATGCTCTTCTTGATAGCGAGGTTTTTGAGTAGCAAACCAATCTCTGTTATTATTTTTCTTTATGTCTTTTAAAAACTTTAAAGAGGAAGATGGAATGTGAGTTAATTTTGCCATTGATTTTTTTTTTGACAAAACTAAGAATTGTTTTGAGAAGATGGAGAAGTGAGGAGAGATTTAAGAAAGGAAAACAACATCTACTTTTTCCACTTTTAAAATGTATTTAAAAAAAAACAAGTGTGGCACAGTTTCCAACTGTGCCACACGATTATACTTTTAGTAAGTATGTTCTTTTTGATCTGAACCTGATCGAGTCTTAGCAGTAATAACTACTTTGTTAGTCGCATTAGCTTCTAATTGAATCGCTACTTGAAACTGTTTCGTACTCGTACTATAAGTGAAGTCAGTTATTTTATTACCGTTGTGAGTAATTGTAATTTGACTCTTACTGGTAACATTTTCTACTTTACCTGTGATGTTACTTCCACTTACTCCTGGGTTAAATGGATTGGTTGTCGGTGTCGAAACTGAGGTAATTGTCACCTTCGGTTTTTGAACTGCCGTAGTCGTTCCACTATTAAAAATCAAACTTGTTTCTGCTGATGTACTTCCTCCTTCATTTGTTGCAGTAATCACTATACTGTTAGTTCCAGTTTTCAAACTTGAAGGAACTGTAATCGTCTTACGACTTGCATCAAAATTGAAGTTCGTACTTCTACCATTTAATTTTACGCTGATTTGATTTTGTCGCTGTACATTTTGAACCGTTGCTTGAAATGTATAATCTTTTTTCGTCACACTAGTTCCTCGTCGTCTTGGGTTTGTAAATTTCACAACTGGTTTTGCTACTGTCACTTTTGGAGTGTAAGTAACTGACACTTCATCTTGAGCGGTTCCATCATTATTAGTTCCTTTTACAATAATAGTATTTCTACCTTCTTTCAATTTTACAGTTCCTTGAAATTTAGTTCCACTCAAAGAAAAAGAATTTAACTTGCTTCCATTCAAGGTAAATGTAACATTGCTTTTACTAGATACATTTCTAACCTTAGCTGTTATCGAAACGTTTTGAGATTCCGTAGTTGAGTTATTACTTGGGCGACTAATTTTTACTGTAGGTAAAATTTTAGGCGTATTATAATTCACTCTTACTGTTTCAGAATCGCTTCCATCATTTGTAGTTGCTTTGATTGTAATGGTATTACTTCCTTCTTTTAAACTCACATTAGCAGTCAAAATTTTTG
Organism: Saprospiraceae bacterium; assembly: GCA_023301005.1. Taxonomy (GTDB): domain Bacteria; phylum Bacteroidota; class Bacteroidia; order Chitinophagales; family Saprospiraceae; genus CAJQQY01. The sequence continues at coordinate 6,553 of JALZVK010000010.1, forward strand.
ACGAAGTGCTATAAGAGAAATTAGTAAAGTTGATTCCATTAAAAGTAAATCGAATATCCTGCTTACCATTTACATTCAAAATTTTCGCTTTGACCACAGCCGTTTTAGTATCAGTAGTTGCATTCGATGATGGTTGAGTAATATCAACCGTAGGTGGATTACTCGGCGCATTATATCTTACGTTTACACTTTCCTCATCTGTTCCATCATTATTTCTTCCCCAAACAGAAATGGTATTATTTCCATTTTGTAAATTCAAATTAGCAGTAACGACTCCTGAGATTTGACTAAATGAAAAATCATTAATTGTATTTCCATTTAACTTCACTTGAACATCTTGTTTTCTATTTACATATTTAATTCGAGCATTTAACTTCGTTGTACCAGATGTAGCAGTACTGTTATTTTCAGGTGTATTAATTGTTACCTGCGGTTTATTAGTAGGTGGCGGTGGAGGTGTATAACTCTCACATCGTTTGTTATCTCTATCTTCATCACTACCTACATCATTTCGAGCTAATATAGAAATAGTATTATTTCCATCTACTAAATTTACTGTACTTGAGAATACTCTTGTTTTTGAATTATAAGAAAAATTAGTGTGTGTTCTTCCGTTTAATTTGAAAGTAATATCACTTTGTCTTCTTATATTTAAAATGGTCGCTTTAATTGTTGTTTTACAATTTGAAGCAGAACTTCCACTTACAGAAGTAATCGTCACTACTGGTCTTTCACCTGCTGGAGGTGGAGGAGTCGTCGTCGTTGATGTACTGTAAATGATCGTAATTTCGTCTTGGTCTTCACCTGACTCGTTGTAACCTTTTACTCTGATTTCATTTCTTCCGTTGACCAAATTTACATCAGCTCTAAACGCTCCACTTCGAGTATCAAAATCAAAAAGACTTCTTTCTCTTCCATTTACATAATATCTTACATCGTCTTTTCGAGTTACATTATCTATGTCAGCTCGAACGGTAATATTACTTTGAGTTGTTTCATAAGGGTTACGTGAAGGTGCTGTTATTCTTACCTGAGGTTGAGTTGTTTTTTTCTCATAAATAACCACTACGTTATCACGGTCGCTACCAGTTTCATTTCTAGCAATAATCTCAATTTCGTTTCTTCCTTCCTGTAATCTTACATCTCCTGAAAATTGATTTCTTCCATTATCATAATTGAAATTAGTTACTCGTCTTCCATTTACTAAAAATTCAATATCATCTTTTCTATCTATATATTGAATAGTAGCTTGAATCGTGATGTCTTCATTTTCAGTTGTATGAGAAGAATTTCTAGGCGAAGTAATATTTACTTTTGGGCTATTATTATTTCCGCTGTTACCAACAACTGGAGGTGTATCAGGTTCGCCATAATAAATGATAACTGTTTCTTCATCCGTTCCAACTTGGTTAGATGCAGTAATGATAATTTCATTATTACCATAATCTAATGGGAAGTTGGTTCTAAATTTTCCTTTATTAAAACTGAAACTTGTATTCCTTCCATTGACCAAACAAGTGATGTCAGCTTGGCTTTTTACATTTTTAATTTTAGCATCAACTTGCCCATTTCGAGTATTTGAAATAAATGGACTAGTCCTCGGACGAGTCACTTCTATCACAGGAGGATCCATTCTGTTTTCTTTTGGATTTAAAATCCATTGCAAACTTAGATTGGTATAATGATGAACATCATTTTCCGCAGTTACATTGTTAGTATTGTCCCAAAGCTCTCCATCCAAATCATCTGTTTGAGCAAAGGTTGCTTTGTGTCCTACATGCATAGAAAATCTTGGCGTAACTTGATAACCTAATTCTATTCCTAAGGAAGGCATAAATTTAATTGCTCCTGTTCCATCTTCAAATCCATGCGCATTCGTTTCATAAACGCCATCCAAAATATTATTTCTTAAAATAGATTTGACACTCGACTTACTATCATCTACAGAAATTCCAGAGTAGTCATATTCTCCATTACTATTCGATTGATCTAATAATGGATTGTACCAATCCAAATTTATTCCTCCATAAATAGAGGCTATAATTCCAGTTCGTTCTCGCAAACGATTTGCAGTTAGCATTCCTTCTAATCCTAATTCAAATTGATGCGTTTTATGATTTTGAAAAACATAACCTGGAAGCGTATAATCCAAACCTTCACCTGCTGCTCTACTTCCATTCAATGCAGAATTAAATTCAAATCCAGTTGAACGTTTGGTATCCAAACCAATAGTTTGAGAATACAACCATCTTCCTCTAGCATCAAATGAAACTGCACCTCCTGGACGATAGTATAAATTTTTAGCTAAGGTCATTCCGAATCCATAACCTTCTAAAGTTGCAGGAACATCACTTTGTTGATATGCCCATCCTCCATTAATACCTAATGTCCACCACCCTGAAGTACGAGGCGGGAAATAACTTCTTTCTACTTGTTGTGCTGTAGCGACTATACTCATCATGGTGAGTAATAGTATTCCGATATTTTTAATTAAGTTTTTCATAAGCAATAAATTTAAGGGTCATTGATTAATGATTTTTTATAGTAGACGATTGTATTATGGGAAATTACCAGTTTTTATGCCATAAAAAAAATGAGCGTATTCTAAAATTTAAGATTTCAAAGGTCTAAAAAAGGTGAGATAATGTTTCTTTTTTTTATAAAAATTATAAAAAAACTATTATCGTAAATAATTGAAAATCAATCATTTGCAATTAAAATAAAAGATTTGTGTGCTTTTGACAAAAAGGATAAGAAAGAGTGAACACATATGTGTTAAAAAAATATTCGTTCCGTTAGAAGTTTAACTGAATCTTAAAAAGAAAGTTGGATTTTGTTAAGATTTAAAATGAGAAAACCGATTACATTATTCAATGTAATCGGTTTTATTTTAAGAGAACCTTTAATACTCCTATTAATATTGTAAATTCTTCTTAACTAATTCTTTTTAGTTCTTTTAACTCTTTTTCCATCGCCTTATAATTTTCTCTTTGTAACATCAACCAAGAATCATGTTCTAAGGGACTATTTAAGGACATAGAAAAATCTTTTTCTCCTCCGCAGTACAGATAGCAATTTCTGTACTGCGAAATTTTAAATTGAATAATATCAATGGTTTTCTTTTTGACAATTACTTTGTCAGGTTTCTGTTCCCTATTTTTATACGCCCAATTGATTCTTTGTATATCATCAATTTCTTCTTCTTTTTCTTCACCATAAAAGATAAGGCTTTCCAATTTGAAATACTCTTGATATAATATTTGCCCAGAGTAAGATTCTTCTTCTTGATAAAATTCAAACCCATAAATATCTCCGCCAATAGAATCACCTCCTTTTGGTACAAAAGAAATGGATTTGGACTCATTTGTTTCTCTATCAAAAAAATTTATTCCTAGGTTACCAACCCCACTTAGAATTTGTTCTTTTCCTAGATTGATTGACCCTCTGTTAAATTGTAATGTTCTTAAATCCATTCCTAAAACACTATTAAGGAGCAAAAAATCTTGTTTATAAAAATCTCGGTAAATTTTATCTATCATAAATTTTCAATTTTCTTCAAATTTAAAAACTATATTCATCTTAAGTTTCAAAAGTATGGATAAAATACTTGTTATGGTGTAAACCTGATTTTATAAGTGAAGGTACCACCACTAGTTTTTTTGATTTCAATGGTAGGTCCTTGGGTAGTATTAGAAACTGGATAATACTTAATCTTAAATTGACTTCCTCCTATGATAACAGTTGCTACAAGTTCATTTCCAAATCCTGTAGGTGATGCTGTTACATTAAATTGACTAAGTAATTCATTATAAAAATCCTGAGAATTACCAACACCTATTAAACTAGCACCTATATTTCCCCCTTTCCATTCTAATTTATCTAAGAGTCCACCCCCTTTAATTTGGATAGTTTTTATCACTTTCTCTATAACATCACTTCCTAATTTCTCCATTTTTTTTATCGCTTTATATGCTGTTGCTGCTTTTTTTGATAGATTGTACGTATCCAATATTCCATCAAAAACCTTTATCGGTAAAGAAAAATTCTTTGCTATATCTGCAGCTGCTTTTACGAAATCTAATAAATCCCCTTGTTCAATCGCTCTTAAAGCATCAACAAGATTGTTACTAATGGAGGCGGCAGGAAATTGTTTTTTAATTATCTCAATTGTTACCTCAATTGCTACTTCACGTAAAAAAGTCCACATCCAAGGTGGTATACTTACCATTAATTCATTCAATTCAAAATAATCTGGATTAGAAATTAGCTGATCTATGTGAATATTAGCAGCGTCCAACAAGTCTGTATCATTTGGATTATTATTTAAAAGATCATTGATTCGTTGGGCGATATTATTAGAACTTGATGAATTTATGAGTAAAAATTCAACCTCACTATTATTTAATCCTAAAATCTGCTTTAAGCTATTAACTTTAGCATACAATTTCTCAAACTCCTTTAATCCCATCTCCGTATCATTACTAGCCAACATACTCGCGTAAGTCGATATCAAATTCTTATAATACTCCCCTTCATTATCTTGAAGATATAGAGCAGCTAAAATTAGATTACCTATTCCTGTTTCTCCTAAATTTCCAATAATTTCTAGGTTTTCAGGAGATGGATATGCTCCTTGTAAGTAAGTAATCGCATCACATGCTGCCTGTTGTTGGTCAGACAATTGAATAGGTACATATCCAGGTGCTACATCGCCAGCTATATCTCCTCCTGCACTTGAACAAGCTATAAGTAATTGTTCAAATACTGACATTGTTGAGCCATTTGAGTTAGTTCCACTACTTCCACCTCCACCTGTATTGGTATTCCCCCAAGTTGAGCTTGTAGTTGTTGTTCCATTTCCTACTGACCCTATTCCTCCATAATTTCCACCTCCTCCAGTTCCACTTCCTTGACCTACTGTACCTGAGCCTGTACTATTGGTTATATTACCATCACAATCTGCAGAATAAAAAGACATCCATGCACATACTTTTTCTCTAACACTACTCTGATTATTATCTTGCAATGTTAGAATGTCACTATTCCAACATCTAAATTCTAAAATAAAACATCCATTTCTAGTATCTGCAGCTCCTGATTGAAATTTACTCGCATCAAATAAATACAGCCAATCAGCATACTTCTGGGTAGCTGTTCCAAACAATGAATATTCAAGTTCTAATAATACAATTACATGATAAGCAATATCAAAATCAATATTATTCACATCAACTATAGAATCAATAAAGTCTTTCGTTATCATCGCAAACTCGACTTCATTTCCATTTTTGACTGTAGCTACTAAATACGATGTCAACGAATTAGTATTTATCGAAACCAAAGGAAGATGTACAACTGATGTACCTTCATCATTTTCTTTAACTATAGCTCTGTCCCAACCTATATGACCTAAATCATCGATTAAGGCAGCAACAAAATTATCAGCATCATTTAAGATCAACATTCTATCCATTACCGTTTGTACATCAGGATGTATCTCATCTCTAGTAATTGCTTGACTTGGACTTGTTATATTTTCATTCAGTTTGGTAGAAACATAGGTAGGATCAAAAAACTGTTTTTCTGTAGGTGAGAGATTGGCATAAGCCGATTCGAGTAGGTCTGTTTCTAATGTTTCTGTGTGTGTGTGTGTTGTTGTGATTGCAATAAATTATCATCATCTTTTTGACAGCCTACTAATAGAAGTAGCATTAGACACATTGTGCCTAGTAGAAATTTTAATTTCATGTTGCGTGTATTATGTTGTTAAAAAATATAGGTTTAATTGTTGTTTCATTTAACAAAACTTATTCCACACCATGAAAAAAAACAATACACATACGGAATCATTTATATATTTATATCAAGGACTAAATAATGTCCTTATGGATATTGGCTTATTAAAAAATAAAAAATCTATCTAATTAGAAAATATTTATTTCTATAATGTATTAGTTTTCAACTTAGAGTGTGATTAACCTCTTTATATTTTATCTACTCTATAAAAAAATAAATACTTCAAAGTATTGAATACTTTTTTCGTTATATTTGTAACTCTTCCCGAATACCGTTTAGCTCTAAACACTATTAACATCTAACTAATTTATTGGATTTTATTTAAAAAAATGTCTTATACATTTTGATGAAAATATGTATTGGATTTTCTTCTTATTTAAATCCATGAACAAATATTAAGCTGATGCAAAAAATTATATTTTTAATCTTCGGGCTTTCCTTTCTTCATATCTCTGTTTTATTTTCTCAAGACAATAGGTCGATTGATGGTTCTGGCAATAATATTCTAAATCCTGATTTAGGTGCTACTCATACTCAACTTAAGAGATTTACTTCCATAGGTTATAGTGATGGCATTTCTGCACCTGGTGGACTTACTCGACCTAATCCACGAACAATTAGTAATGAACTTTTTGCTCAAGATACTCTTGTCAACGATCCATTGAACCTAAGTGATTTTGTTTGGGTATTTGGTCAATTTATGGATCACGATATTTCACTTACTGGTGATAGTAATGAATCGGCATTTGTACAAGTGCCCGCAGGCGATCCTTGGTTTGATCCTTTTGGACAAGGAACAGCATTGATTTTTATGTCTCGTTCCGAACCGATGTCAGGTACAGGAACTAGCACTTCTAATCCAAGGGAACATCCCAATGAAATTACAACATGGATTGATGCTTCAAATGTTTATGGTTCTGATACTGCCCGTGCTAATTGGTTACGAACTTTCGTAGATGGTAAGATGAAAGTCTCTCTTGGGAATTTATTACCATTCAATACTTTCACAGGAAATTATGCAACACCAATCAATTATAATGCTCCTGGAATGGATGATGCTGTAGGGATTTCTAATTATCATTTTGTAGCTGGAGATGTGCGTGCTAATGAAAATCCTTTGCTATCTGCTTTCCATACTTTATTTGTTAGAGAACATAATCGTCTGTGTGATATTTTAAAATTAGAATATCCAAATTGGACTGATGAACAACTCTATCAACATACTAGAAAAATAGTTGGTGGTTTAATTCAAAATATAGTTTATTCTGAATGGCTTCCTGCGATGGGACTTCAAGTTGATCCTTATGCAGGTTATGACTCAACAATTGACCCACGAATTATGAATGTTTTTTCGACAGCTGCATTTCGTATGGGACACACTTTATTGAATAGTACGCTTCTAAGATTAGATAATGATGGTAATGAAATTCCAGATGGACATTTGGCATTACAAGATGCTTTCTTTAATCCATTAAGTATGATTTGGACGGGCGGAGGAATTGATGTTTTATTTAAAGGAATGGGAACTCAAGTAGAGCAAGATTTGGATTGCAAAGTTATTGATGATGTTCGTAATTTTCTATTTGGACCTCCTGGTGCAGGTGGATTGGATTTAGCATCTATCAATATAAATCGTGGAAGAGAAAGAGGACTTCCTGATTTTAATACTATTCGTTCTGATTTTGGATTGACTCCTTATAATACTTTTATTGATTTGAATCCTGATACTTCTGTTGCAAATACTTTACAACAATTATACGGTGATATAAATAATCTCGATGCATGGGTAGGTATGTTAGCTGAAGGTCATATGCCAAATGCTTTGTTTGGAGAAACGATTATGGAAATAATGGAAGTACAATTTATGGGACTTCGTGATGGCGATCGTTTTTATTTTGAAAATGATTCCGCTTTATCTGCTACTGAAATTTCAGAAATTCAAAATACCACTTTACATGATATCATCATGAGAAATACCAATATCTCATTGATGCAACCCAATGTTTTTGAAGCCTTGCCTCATAATGAAATTTGTAATCCTAATGATAATATTGCAATAGAAGGAACTATAAATACTTCTACTGGGAATCAAGTTGGGAATGTTGATATTACCCTTGATAATGGAACTACGACAAGTACAATTTTCCAAGGACTTTATAGTTTGAGTGCTGCTAAATGTTTGGAACATACCATGACTTTAAGTAGAACAGATAATCCTGCTAATGGAGTTACCGCTTTTGATATTGCTTTAATCCAACAACATATTTTAGGGTTGTCAACTATTTCAGATCCTTTTCTTCAAATAGCAGGTGATGTCAATCGGTCCAATGAAATAACAACTTTTGACATCATACATATTCGCCAAGTTATCTTAGGATTAGTACCTGATTTCCCTGACAGTCCTTCTTGGTTATTCTTTGAAGATGGATTTACATTTAATGATCCTACTGATCCTTTTACAACTCCTCTGCCTGATAATGTTTATACTTTCTCTGTAGAAGATCCTAATGTCGTTATGAATTTTACAGCAATAAAAATTGGAGACGTTACTGGAAATGCTCAATTGAATAATGATGATATAGATACTCGAAATGATTTTGAAAGTACATTACAATTAATTGCTGAAGACAAAGAAATAAAAGCGGGAGAGCATATTGATATTTATTTAAATCCTTCTGATGATATTGATTTAATGAGTTTTCAATTTACAATGAACTTCGATAACAATGTTTTAGAATTTATAAATTTAGAATCTAGTGCGAAGGAATTTACTGCTGCTAACTATGCAATTTTTGAGGATGAAGGTGCTGTTACAATTTGTCATAGTGGTGATTCATTTTTCTCAAAAACAAATTCAATCTTACACTTTTCATTCAATGCTTTACAAGATGGAAAGTTAAGTGACTTGATTCATATCAGTTCAAGAATTACAAAAGTAGAAGCCTACTCTACTAAAGAAAACATGTTGGATATTGAATTAAATTTCAACGGAATAAATGGAAGCAGTTCCTTAAATTCTGATTTGAGATTATATCAAAACCAACCGAATCCATTTAACGCTTCTACAGAAATAAGTTTTTATTTGCCTTCGGCAAGTGAGGTCGAGTTAAAAATATTTGACCTTTCGGGAAGAGTAATTACTTCATTGCAAAATGAATTTGAAGCAGGAACTCAAACTGTACAAATTAATAAAAGTGAGTTGGATCAGACAGGCGTTTTTTATTATCAATTACAAACGAAGTTTGGAAATTTGACTAAGAAGATGGTTCTAATTCAGTAAACTGAATTTTTATTTTTTTTATAAAAAACAAAAAAGCGTTTCAAGTTTTAAAACTTGA
>JALZVK010000011.1 GCA_023301005.1 Saprospiraceae bacterium
GGAGAAAGAGGCGCTGGTGGACAAATCGGACCTTTCGCGACATTAGTATTTGAAGTAGAGTTGATCAGCATCAACTAAATTTGACAATATTTCAGATCTGTATAAAATATAAGCGTCTTTGGCCTGTGGGTCGGAGGCGCTTTTTTTGTGTTGGGGAGAAAAAATATTGTAACGAAGTTCTATCCAATGATTAAATCTAAGGAAATGAAGTAAAAATAGCTATATTTATCAATAGCTATGTGAAATGGATAAGGTAGTTTGGACATTAACAAATTGTCTAATAATTACGTTCTAGGTTATAAAAGGCATAAATAGGTAAGATTATTGCTATTTATATATATTGCCAAGTTAGAATTGTAGATAAGACTTACTTAGATTCCATATAAAATTTAACTTTACATCGATGGAGCAAAATTATACGCCTCAAGAAAAAGAATGGTTAAGATTCTTAATACAAATTGATGGAAAATTTAATCCCTCAATTGTTGACCAGATTTGGATGCAAAAGCACAATCTGATAGGCGAGAATGAAAGTACAAAATTAAAGAATGCCTTTTTTTCAGATCAGTTAGTTAGCTTTGAAACTATGTTTTTTCAATTCAAATGTGATATGAATGGAATCCAAGTTAAAGTTAAAACTTTTGAGGCTGCGAATGTAGCTGATTCATTTGTTAAGGGCTTTTTATTGTTGTTAGATCATTCTAAAATTATGAGTGCTATTGTTTATGTTTCATCTCACCTTGTTTCAGATAACCATAATAAAATTAGCGGATTTTTCGACGAATTTGCAAATGTGTCACATACTGATTCCTTACAAATTGATAAAATAGAGGATTATAATTTTTGGTCTGACGGTAAAAATATAAACATAGGTCGCTGTCCTACCGATAAAAGTCATATGTTACTTAGAATTTTAAAAAGAAAAGATTTTAAACCATCACATGGTACAACTAATGAATGTATAGATTTTCTAAATGAAAATGTAGAATTTAGAAACCAATCCATTGATTATTTAGTTAATGTAAAAAAGATGATTTCATAATGAAGTGCATAGAAGCAGAAGTTATAGAATTAAAATCAACTGATGATATTTCAAGTTATCGTTTTAAGGCTTGCGAAGCCATAAATAATCGAGAATCATACGAAATTTCAGTTCCAACAATTGATCGGGAAGATTATTTTAATAATAGTGTCTTTTGTAAGACTGAAAACGATTTGAAACATAGTCCAATTCAACAAAATATGAATTGCCTTAACTCAACTTCATTTGAAGTAATAAATGTATGGTATGGAGTAGTTACGGACGTTTATGACGCTAGTTTTGAATCCGAAATTCTTGATATAGAAACAAGCAATGATGAATTAATCAGCTTTGATTTTAACGAAATTCCAAAAGACGACCAAGGACTGATAGAAGAAGGTGCCACATTTCAATTTTATCTTGGTTACCACTATTCTGAGTTTGGTCAAAAAGTTAGGTCGACTATGTTGATTTTTGATAGATACACTTCCATTCCGACCCATAAAAAATCATATAAAGAGATAGATAATTATAGATTAATTGCTGAAAAATTAATGCTAAAATAACTAAAACTGAATGTTCGAGTACATACAAAACAAGAACCTACTCATCCAGAAAATGATGCGTTTGAGATTATCCTATTAGGTGGGCGCGGATTTGGTGAATCTATTTGTATTCACCTAGGAAATTCTGATTGGGGTATTGTTGATTCTTTTTATAACCCAGGCACAAAAGAATCTGCTCCAATATCATATCTAAGTTTAATTGGTGCTGATTTGTCTTCGGTTAAATTTGTTGTAGTTTCTCATTATCATAGCGATCACACTTGTGGAATGCTCGAAATATTGCAAAAATGTCCCAACGCAAAGTTATATACTTCACTTGCTTTTGATTCTGAAACATTTCTTAATGTTTTAGAAGTATCAAAAAAAAATTACTCGCCGAAAAGTGCGTTTGCAGGATTTAAAGAGATACAGCTGCACCTAAAAAAAACGGGACGACAGTTTAACTGGCTAAAGGCTGATTCTATTATTTACAGAAATGTAGATTCTTCTGATAAGAATTCAAGAGTAATAGCGCTGTCTCCAAATGATCAGACCATAAATTATTTCTATAATAAAATAGGAGGCGGGATAAAAGCTTTCAAAATACTATCTAAACGAACAGATCCTAACTTAACATCAATTGCTTTGTTGGTAACAGTTGACAATCAAAGTGTGTTATTATCCAGTGACTTAGAGAGGACCGATAGTGAAGGCGTAGGATTGGATTCAATATTATCAACATATGAGTTAAAAGAAAAAAAGAATATAATCCTGTTTAAAATACCCCATCATGGATCAGAGAATGGATATAGTAACTCTAAAGATACTTCCTTATGGAGTAAATTGATTGAGAAGAATAATGTTTTTATAGGTACACCTTTCAACAGACTAAAGGAAAATGCAAAACTTCCGACAGCCAAAATGACTGAAGTAATTAATGATTATAGTACTAATAGTTTTATAACATCTAACCCAAGGACAAAAAAGAATCGAAAGAAGATCATAAAACCAAAAATCCCGAATCGAAACCCATTAGTGACAAAAGAGCTTAAGAAGTTAGGGTTAGAATCATTACCTTTAATAAAAGATGTCGGAGTTATTAGGAGTATCATTTCAAAAGATTCTATAGTGGTTGAATTATCTGGAAGCTCAATTAGATACTCAGATCTTTTATCTAGTCATGATGAAGAAGATTAAATTAGTCGACTTGAATAGGTAGCTTGTAACATTAAAGTTAATGATTTTACTGGCTTTTCGTTTTGTAAAAATTCACTTTTTTTTCTTAGCCCCTTTCCAACCTAGAAGCACTTCAGTTGATACCTACTGGAGATTGGGGAGTAAAACCATTTGTAGTATAAAATGGTATAAGATCTAAAAATTCCACCTGCTAATCGTTTGGAAAAAATGAAAGGCAAGTTAAAAGGATATTACAGCATCAGAGTAAATGAAAAGTATAGAATTATTT
>JALZVK010000012.1 GCA_023301005.1 Saprospiraceae bacterium
TACATAAGTTCTTGGACATAATTATTCATAATTTATTTTGAGATTATTTTTTAATCAATCGAGGCAAAAAACGTAGGCGATGCTATGCATCGACGTCCCGCTCAAAAGCGGGATTAACGAAGAGTGATAAAAAAAGAAGCCAAAATAAATATGAGATAATTGTGTCCAAGAACTTATATACCTAAACACATAAAAAAACATTACCTTTGCATCATGTCCAACTTGCAGCGTCTTTTAGACTTGTATCGAGAAAGTGCGCGGACACAAAAAATTGTGAATGCGCTGCAAAACTCTACTCCAACTCGCCTACAAATCGTAGGAATGACTGGTGCACAGGATTCCTTTGTTCTGTCAGGAACGTACCTCGCCAATCCACAACATCATGTATTCATTGCTGCCGATAAAGAAGAGGCTGCTTACCTTCAAAATAATATATCATCGCTTTTTGAAAATGATACGGTTAAAGGTTCAGGAAAAAATATTCATTTCTTCCCTGACTCTTTTAAGCGACCATTGGATTTTGAAAATTTGAATACTTCGAATGTTTTACAACGAACAGAAACGATTAATAAAATCACAAGTTCAAAATCCATTGGAGAAATTTTAGTCACCTATCCAGAAGCATTATTTGAAAAAGTAGTAGCTCCAAAAGTGTTAGAGAAATCTAGAATTTCGATAGTAAAAGATGAAAAATTAGATGTTGATTTTTTAGTTGAAATGTTAGTAGAATATGGATTTGAAAGAGTTGATTTTGTTTATGAACCAGGACAGTTTTCTATAAGAGGAGGCATCGTAGATATATTTTCTTATGGAAATGAATATCCATATCGAGTAGAATTATTTGATGATGAAATAGAAAGTATTCGAACTTTCGATCCACTCACACAATTGAGTGTTCGAAAAATTCAACGTGTCTCAATTATTCCAAATATCAATACAAAGTTTTCTCAAAAAGATAAAGTTTCACTTTTTAATATTTTACCAGAACGAACTGCAATTTGGATTAAAGATTTTGAAATGTTGATGGATAAATTGCAAATGTGTTTTGAAAAAGCAGAAGAATTTTCCAAAAAAATTTCATCGTTAGATGAAAGTGATTTAGCAGAAGTATTTCGAGACCGAGCTTTTATTTTACCTAACCAAGTTATCGGAGATGTAGAAAGCTTCGCTTTGATTTTTTTAAATAAAAATCTTCATTTCGAAGCAAATGAAAAAATAATATTCAATAGTAAACCTCAACCTAACTTTAATAAGAATTTCAAATTACTTATCGAAGACTTGCGAGGGAATGAAAAAGAGAAAATTGAAAATTATATTTTTACTGAAAATCCAAAACAGATAGATCGGTTTTATGCGATCTTTGAAGACCTTCAAGCTAACATTCAATTTCATCCTGTGACCAAAGCATTGAGTCAAGGCTTCATTGATTTAGATTTGCAAATAGCTTGTTATACAGATCATCAAATCTTCCATCGCTTCCATAAATATAGATTACGTAGAGGTTTCACTAAAGACAAAGCGATTAATTTACGAATGCTTCGAGAGTTACAACCAGGAGATTTTGTAACACATATTGATCATGGAGTTGGGCGATATTCAGGTTTAGAAAAATTAAATATCAATGGTCAGACTCAAGAGTCTGTTCGTTTGTTTTATAAAAATAATGATGTCTTATATGTTGGAATTAATTCCTTACATAAGATTTCAAAGTTTGTAGGAAAAGATGGAAAAGCTCCTAAGTTAAGTAAGATTGGATCTGATACTTGGAAGCGATTAAAAAATACAACTAAGCGAAAAGTCAAAGACATCGCGAAGGAACTCATCAAGTTGTACGCCCAACGAAAAGCATCAAAAGGAATCGAACATCCCGAAGATGATTACCTACAAATAGAATTAGAATCTTCATTTATGTTCGAAGATACTCCCGACCAATCGAAGGCAACTATCGCTGTAAAAGAAGATATGCAAAAAGCATATCCGATGGATAGATTAATTTGTGGAGATGTTGGTTTTGGAAAAACAGAGATAGCAGTTCGTGCTGCATTTAAAGCAGTTTTGGGAGGAAGACAAGTGGCTATTTTAGTACCGACAACAATTCTTGCGTTACAACATTCTAAAACTTTTGGAGAACGATTAGAGAAGTTTGGAGTAACAGTTGACTACATCAATCGCTTCCGAAGTACTAAAGAAAAAAAGCAGATTTTTGAAAAACTTAAAGAGGGAAAAATTGACATCATAATTGGTACACATGGTTTGTTAAGTAAAGATGTCGACTTTAAGGATTTAGGATTACTGGTAGTAGATGAAGAGCAAAAGTTTGGCGTAGCCGCAAAAGAAAAATTACGTAAGAGAAGAGTGAATGTCGATACCTTAACATTAACCGCTACTCCAATTCCTAGGACGATGCAATTCTCATTGATGGCTGCCCGTGATTTGAGTGTTATAAGAACTCCTCCACCTAACCGCCAACCAATTCATACAGAGATTCGAGTATTCAATTTGGAAGTAATTAGGGATGCTATTGAGTATGAAATAAATAGAGGAGGACAAGTTTTCTTTGTACATAATAGAGTAAAATCATTACCTGAGATTACAGCAATGTTACGTAAAATATTACCCGACATAGATATTGCTTCTGCACATGGTCAAATGGATTCCAAGCAACTCGAAAAAACATTATTAGATTTTATTGACCGACAATATGATGTTTTGGTTTCCACTAATATCATCGAAACAGGTTTAGATATTCCAAATGCAAATACTATCATTATTAATAATGCGAATCAATTTGGGATGAGTGATTTGCATCAACTTAGAGGACGAGTAGGAAGAAGTAACAAGCGAGCATTTTGTTATTTATTCAGTCCACCGATGTCCACTCTAACAACAGATGCACGTAAGCGATTAAAAACGATTGAAGAATTTTCTGATCTCGGAAGTGGATTCAATATAGCCATGAAAGATCTAGATATTCGAGGAGCTGGAAATTTATTGGGAGGAGAACAAAGTGGTTTTATAACAGATATCGGCTATGAAACTTATCAGAAGATTTTAGAAGAAGCCATTCAAGAATTAAAGGAAACAGAGTTTAAAGATCTGTTTAAAGATGAATTGAAAAAAGATCGAGATTATGTAAAAGATGTTCAAGTCGATACAGATATTGAAATGTTGATTCCAGATTCATTTGTCAAAAATACTCAAGAGCGTTTGAATTTATATACTCAAATGAATGGGTTGAAAAATGAAGAGGAATTGCAAAAATTTGGAAGAGAATTGAAAGATCGTTTTGGAAAAATTCCTCGTCAAGTTCGAGAGTTATCAGATGGCTTGCGCCTTCGTTGGTCTTGTAAAAAATTAGGATTTGAAAGAGTCATTTTAAAAAATAGAAAACTCCGTTGCTACTTTATCGAGGATCCGCAATCTCGTTTTTATGAAACGGATTTATTTAATCAATTGCTTCAGTTCGTTGCGACCAAAGGAATGAAATATGGTTTGCATATGAAAAAATCAAATAAGCATATTTTTATCGTAAGAGATAATGTGAAGACATTGAAGCAAGCAAGAACAGTTGTAGATAAATTAAAGGAAGGAGTTGAAGTGATGGGTTGATAAATTCTAGAAGTGACAAAGATGTCCATTCACTCTTAACCACTCTTCTTTTTGTTTATAATCAGGCATCGCATCACTAACCAATTTCCAAAATCTATCCGAATGGTTTAATTCAATAAGGTGAGCAAGTTCATGAATTATCACATAGTCCACAACATCGTCAGGAGCAAATAATAATCGAGTGGATAAATTCAAATTTCCTTTATTAGAACAACTTCCCCAATTGGTTTGATTATATTTAAAATTCAAACTCTTCACAGGCTTCTGAAAATAAAGATTATTTAATTCATTAACACGTCGAGTCATCTCAGGTTTAAAATCTTGAGCTACTACTCTACTTAATAAATGTTTAATTGCTTTTTGAAGGTGAGACTCAGAATCATGTTTACTTAATTTAAGATGGAGAATTCCATTTTTTAAATTAGCAGTATGAGTTTTTTTATCAATAAAGTCGAATTTTAAAATATACTCGCGAGAACCAACTTTTAAAACATCTCCATCTTTATAATCCTTTCCGAAATAACGAGTATGCAAATCTTTATGTTTGTCAAATTGTTCATGAACCCATTTAGAGAACCAAGCCAATTGATTTTCTTCTTCGCCAGGAGGAAGAAGAAGAGGCATTCTTAATATCACAAATTGTTTTCCAAAAGAAGCACGTACATTGTTACGGCGTTCACGATACACCTTCACAGGTACCTGCTTCCCTTGGACTTCTAAATATGTTTTTTGAACTTTAGGCATTCAAAAATTATACGTTTTGATTTGCAAAATCTTTCATTACATCTACTAGCACTTGTACACTTTCTTTCGGCATAGCATTATAAATGGATGCTCTAAATCCACCGACAGAACGATGACCTTTTATACCCATACATCCTGCAGCAGTACATGCTTCTAAAAACACAGGTTCTAATTCAGGATCTTTCATAACAAAAGTTACATTCATTCTTGAGCGATCTTCTATAGCAGTAGTTCCTTCGAATAGAGGATTTGAATCAATCTCATTATATAACAATTGAGCTTTTTCTTCATTTTTTACAGCCATTGCAGCTACTCCACCATTTTCTTTTACCCACCGCATCGTAAGCATTGATACATAAATAGGAAATACAGGAGGCGTATTAAATGCAGAATCTTTTTTGATATGCGTATTATAATCTAGCATTGTAGGAATTGTTCTATCTACTTTATTCAACATATCCTTTCTAACAATTACTAAAGTTACACCAGCAGGTCCCATATTTTTTTGAGCACCGCAGTATATCATACCAAATTTATTTATATCAATTGGTCGGCTAAAAATATCAGAAGACATATCACAAACCAAAGGAACATTGGTATCAGGAAATACCTGATGTTGAGTTCCAAAAACAGTATTATTACTTGTTAAATGTAAATAGGTAGTATCTTTAGGAATATCATAATTCTTAGGAATAAATTTATAACTACTTTCTTTTGAAGAAGCTACTACATTACAATTGCCAAATAACCCTGCTTCTTTAATTGCTTTAGCAGACCAAGTACCTGTATCTGAATAGCACGCTGTACCAGTACTAGGAAGTAAATTCATAGGAGCCATATAAAATTGAGAACTTGCTCCTCCTGTTAAAAACAAAACTTCAAACCTATCATCTAAACCTAGTAACTCTTTAGTAAGAGAAACTGCTTCATTTAATACAGCAACAAACGGAGCACTTCTATGAGAAATTTCTAAAATAGATAATCCCATTCCAGCAAAGTCTTTAGTTGCAGCAGTTGCTTGCTCTAAAACACTTGCAGGAAGTATGGCTGGTCCTGCGAAAAAATTATGTTTCTTTTTTGTGATTACAGTATCCATGTGATTTTAAAATTAGGTGATGAAAAATAAAATACAAAAATATATTTTTTAAGAACGGAATGCTATTAATTAGATGTCTTTATTTTTCAACAAAACATTACGGTGAAATTATATTTATATAATATAATTATATGGATATGTTTTTAAATATATTGTTTTAAGTGATAAGTTAAAATTGGCTATAAATGAAGAAATAAAATTATGATTTTATATTTTTACTGCTGTGGTGATGTAAATGCTCATCTCTGAGTTTTTATTATAGCCAATTTTTGAACGCAATTTTTATCATTTAAAACAAAACGCTTAAACTATGGAAAAACGATATATCACACTAAGCAAAAGTGAACGTAAAAAATTAGAAGAGTTTAAAGACTCAGATTCAACCAACATTGAAGAAATGAGACAAACCAAAGCTCTACTAATGTTTGATAACGGTAGTACAGTCGTAGCTACTGCCGAAAAAATAGGAACTAGTTTCCAGACATTAAAGAAGTGGAGAGATGACTTTGAACTATACGGCCTTGAGTCGATTCCTTATTTCAAAAAAAAAATGAAGAATAATAATTTCTTGTAATCTATTTCTCAATAGACCTTTAAGCTTTGCTTAGAGGTTTTTTTGAAAAAAAATGAAAATAATTTTGAAAAAATTTGATTTTGTAAAAAATGTGTTTACTTTTGCATCCCGTTAGAGAAACAGACGTTGTAAAAACTTACAAATTAAATGTTTCCTTAGCAATCACACCTTTCCGAAACGGCTGATTTTTTTAGAAGAATATCGGTTTCAAAAATAGGTTAAAAAAGTATATTGTAATGATTTTAGGATTTCGATCAAAGAGATTGAGGTTATTAAG
>JALZVK010000013.1 GCA_023301005.1 Saprospiraceae bacterium
AAAATAGGAACATAGTCTGCGCTATTTGACTTTTTTTTCAAAGAAGTGTCATCAAAAAAAGGGCGTTTTTAGCCGAAATATAATTCCCCAACAAGCTCTCAAAATCTACCGTAGCACAGTTTCCAACTGTGCCACGGATATTAGTAAAAATAAATTAACCCTAAACAAACATTTATTTAGCTTCGCTAAATTCTTTTATATTTATTCAAACAAAACAGAAAACGAGAAACAACCTTTTATGGAAATCAAGAGGATTGAAGAATTCAAATTAAATTCTAATCAACATCTCCAAATTAATCAACTGTTGCAATTATGCTTTTCAGCTTACCCAACAGACCGAACTTTCTACAAACAAATTCCTAGTTTTAGATATTTAGTTTTTGAAAAAAAAGCTATTGTCGCTCACTTAGCTATCATTCATAGAATGATTAAAATAGGTGGGAAAAATTATATTATATTCGGAGTTTCAGATTTATGTGTACACCCAGATTTTCAACATAAAAAAATTGCAAGTGTATTGTTAGAAAATTTAGAAAAACTAGGTCGAAAACATAAAATTGATTTTATAACACTCATCGCACAGGAAGTTGATTTTTATAAAAAAAATGGATACGAAGTATTCAATAATGATTGTCGATGGTTGATTGTTAATGAAACTCAATCTTTAGGTATCGCTCAAAGAAATTTAGATAATGCTTTGATGGTAAAACCTTTAGGTGATAAAAAATGGGTGAAGGAAACTGTTGATTTTTTGGGGAATTTGTTTTGATTTTGAATTTAACACATAGCGACAAGTCGCAATTGATAATTGAAAATTGAAAATTGTCTTCTAACTTGTACACTCAAGGAAAATAAAAACATAACAATCATTTTACAAAAAATTAAAAACGAAAACAATAAACTGTGATTTCAGATATACATTGGATAAATGATGAAAAGATTGGCGAAAAGAGAATTGGAACAATGGCTCGACCAAGAGGAACCGATTGGTTGGATGATGAAATAAAATGGTTAAAAATTAGAGAAGTAGATTGCTTAGTTTCACTTTTAGAAAAATCTGAAGAATGGGAATTAGGTTTACAAAACGAAGAGGAGATTTGTAAAAATAGAGAAATTGAATTTATAAGTTTCCCAATCAAAGATGTAAATATTCCAAAAAATGAAAACAAATTTATTCACTTAGCAAATGTGCTAGCAAATAAGATAAAAGAAAATAAAAAGATTGTAATTCATTGTCGAATGGGAATTGGAAGAGCTTCAATTTTAGCAGCAGCAACAATGATTAATCTTGGATATGAGGCAAAAGGCATTTTTGAAATAATTGGTAAATATCGAAAATTAAAAGTACCCGATACAGATGAACAAAAGAATTGGATTTTGTCGATAGAAGAAAAATTAAAAAGAGAAAAATAAAAATCTATGTGCTTATATGGTAAAATTAAATTCGAGAGACATTCACATCAATCTTTACAAATAATACAAATAAAATTTAAACTATAAATACTATATTCCAAAATGAAAAAAACTCAAAAGTACTTAACTGATAACAAAAAAAGATTCTTAGATGAATTATTAGACTTACTAAGAATTCCATCTATCAGCGCTGACAAAGCCTACAAAAAAGATGTTATCAAAACTGCAAAATTCATTGCTAGTAATTTAAAAAAAGCAGGAGCCGACAATGTGGAAGTTTGCGAAACCAAAGGCTACCCAATTGTCTATGCCGATAAAATTATTGACAAAAATTTACCAACCGTTTTAGTGTATGGTCATTACGATGTACAACCACCTGACCCATTAGAATTATGGACTTCTCCCCCATTCGAACCTGTCATCAAAAAAACAAAAGCGCATCCTAAAGGTGCAATTTATGCAAGAGGTTCTTGCGATGATAAAGGACAAGCATTTATGCATGTCAAAGCATTTGAAGGAATGTTGAAATCTGGAGAGTTGCCTTGTAATGTGAAATTTATGATAGAAGGTGAAGAAGAAGTTGGTTCGAATAACCTCGGTCCATTTTGCAAAAAAAATAAAAAGAAACTCGCTTGCGATGTGGTCTTAATTTCTGACACATCCATCATTAATAACAAGACTCCTTCTATCACAACTGGTCTGCGAGGTTTGAGTTATCTCGAAGTGGAAGTGATTGGTGCGAATCGAGATTTACACTCAGGAGTTTATGGCGGAGCAGTTGCGAATCCAATTAATGTATTGAGTAAAATGATTGCTTCTTTGCATGATAAAAATGGACATATTTCCATTCCAGGTTTTTATTCTGATGTAGTTACAGTCAGTAAAAAAGAAAGAGTACAAATGAATAAAGCACCTTTCAGTTTGAACAATTATAAAAAGGATTTGAAGATAAAAGATGTTCATGGAGAGAAAGGTTATACGACTTTAGAGCGAACTTCGATTCGTCCGACTTTAGATGTGAATGGAATTTGGGGAGGTTATATTGGCGAAGGTGCCAAGACTGTTTTGCCGAGTAAAGCATTTGCAAAAATCAGTATGAGATTAGTGCCGAATCAAGACCCTGATAAAATCACAAAATTGTTTGCTGACCATTTTAAAAAGATTGCACCGAAGTCTGTTGAAGTAAAAGTGCATCCTCATCATGGTGGCGAACCTGCTGTTACTCCAACTGATACCGTTGAATATAAAGCAGCGCACTTGGCGATGAAAAAGACATTTAAAAAAGATCCAATTCCGCAACGTTCGGGAGGAAGTATTCCTATCGTTTCGATGTTTGAAAAAGTGTTAGGAGTGAAATCTGTTTTGATGGGATTTGGTTTAAACTCAGATGCGATTCATTCTCCGAATGAACACTATGGGTTGTTTAATTTTTATAAAGGAATAGAAACGATTCCTTATTTTTTCCAGTACTATGCAGATTTAAAAAATAAGGAACGGTAAAAAAATAAAATTCAGCGTTGCTGAATAATTACAAATATTCTATATATTTTGTTTTTAAATTTTCTATTATTATTTCAAACAAAACATCAATCATGAATTTGAGAAAAATGTATTTATTCATGTTTTTATTCATAATCGGAGTAGGACAAGTTTCTGCTCAAGTGAATAAAAGCGCAATGGAAGATGTCGAAGTTAGTCCATTTGATTTTGGAAAAATGTGGACTTTCGAAAATCTTCCTTTGGACTATTTCGAAAAAACTTATGGATTCCGCCCTACCGAACAATGGATTGAATCGGCAAGAATGTCTTCACTTCGATTTGCAAGTTGGTGTTCTGCATCATTTGTATCTCCTAATGGTTTGATTATGACTAATCACCATTGCTCAAGAGATGTCGTAACTGCTTTACAAAAAGGAGGCGAGTCATTTGAAAAAAATGGATTCGTTGCCAACGAATTAAGCGATGAAAGAAGAGCTGAAGATTTATTTGTGGAACAACTAGTCAAAGTCGTTGACATTACCGACGAGGTTAGAAAATTTACTGCTTCTGCCGCTAATGATAAAGATAAAATGACGATGCGACAAAATGCTTTGGAGTCTATTAAAGAAGAGTATTCTTCTAAAAGAGATTGGAATGGTTTGCGATTACAAACTGTAGTTTTCTACAGCGGTGGAAAGTATTCTTTGTATGGCTATAAGAAATATAGCGACATCAGATTGGTGATGATTCCAGAAGGTGACTTAGGTTACTTCGGAGGTGATCCAGATAACTTTACTTATCCTCGTTATAATTTAGATTGTACATTTTGGAGAGCTTATGATGACAATGGCAAGCCATTGAATACTGCTGCTAATTACTTTAAATTTAATGGCGATGGTGTAAAAGAAGGAACTCCAGTTTTTGTAATTGGTAATCCTGGAAGTACGGAAAGATATAGAACTGTTGCTCAATTAGAATATGATAGAGATGTTCGTTTTCCTATTCGATTGAGAATGATGGGAAATACTGATAGAATGCTTCGTGCTCAATATGAGAAAGATCCTTCTGAAGAATTGATGAATCAAATTTTTGGAAATTCAAATGGTCTAAAAGCATTTACAGGAATCTTAAAAGGATTGAATGATCCAATTCTTTTTGGTCGTAAGCAAAAAATGGAGCAAAAAATTAGAGCTGCAAATCCTGGTTTAGATTACTGGGACAAGTTAAGTGACAACTATGCTGACTTAGGAAAATTGGGACCTTCATTGATGATGATGAACCCCAATCGAAGAGATGCTACTGCACCTAAATCTTCGCTAGGTTTAATGTTCGCTTTAAATGATTATGCTGACCAAATCAAAAATGATGCATCTAAAGATGATTTAGAAAAATCAAGAGATGGTATTAAAGAGTTACTTAAGACTTATGATAATACAAGTGAAAGAGCATTGTTTGCGATGTTACTTCAAGACTATGATGAGTTCTCTCCTGACCGTCCATTGAATGGTGGAGATGCTACTGCGTTTGTCAATAATTTATTTGATAAATCTAAGTTGCTACAAGGCAAAAAATTAAAGAAAGGTTTAAAGCCTAAGTCATTTAAGAAGTCTAAAGATCCATTTGTTGTTTTGTCAAAACAATTGGTTAGTCGATTTAATAAATCAGTTCAAGCGTTCCAATCTACTGGTCCAATTCGTAGAGACTTGGAAGCGAATGTTGCTAATGCAGTATTCAATGTGTATGGTTCTAACTTGCCTCCTGATGCTACATTTACACTTCGTATGGCTGATGGATTTGTAAAAAGTTATGAGTACAACGGAACGGTTGCACCTATCAAAACGACTTACTTCGGTATGTATGATCGATACTATTCTAATGATGGAAAGTTCCCTTGGTCATTACCTGAGAAATGGTTAAATCCTCCTATCGAATTATTAAAAGCGCCTTTGAATTTTGTTTCGACAAATGATATTATCGGTGGTAATTCTGGTAGTCCAATGATTAACCAAAACTTGGAAGCTATCGGTTTGATATTTGATGGAAACATCGAATCGCTTCCTGGGAATTTCATCTTTGATGATAAAGTGAACCGTACGGTTTCTGTTCATGCGGGTGGAATCTTGGCAGCTATTAAATATATTTATAAGGCTGATAATTTGTATAAGGAACTTAATGGAAAGTAGGTTGGGAAGAAGGGAACAAGGGAAGACGGATTTGAGAAGTTCGAAGTTTGACGAGTTTTCTTTTTTTACGATTTGACAGAACAAGGGAACATTCGAGCATTCGAACATTCGAATTATGAAGTTTGACGAATTAACTTGTATTTTATTTATTCAAAATAGGAAACCCAAATCTTCGAATGAAGATTTGGGTTTCGTTTTTCATAAAAATAACAATACACTTACACAGTAAGTAAAAATATTAATTCGCTAAAGTTCGATATTCGAATATTCAAATTATGAAGTTTGACGAATTAACTTGTATTTTATTTATTCAAAATGGGAAACCCAAATCTTCGATTGAAGATTTGGGTTTCGTTTTTTTTATAAAAAAAACAATACACTTACGTAGTAAGTAAAAATGTTAATTCGCTAAAGTTCGATATTCTAAATTCGAATGTTCGAATGTTCGAATGTTCGAATGTTCGAATGTTCGAA
>JALZVK010000014.1 GCA_023301005.1 Saprospiraceae bacterium
TAGTAACGATAAAACAATAACTCCGTCATTTGGGCGGATTCTTTTGCCCTCATTTTTCCTTAAAAATCAGTCATAGTATCGCTACGCTAACAATACTCCTTCTTTTTAAGAAAAACTGAAAACAAAATAATCTCCCCCAAAAGACTGACTTATTATTTTATCGTTACTAAGGTAAATTAAATACCTTTTTTAATGTTTCACAAATAATACTTAATAATCGAAAGTTAATAACTAATTCGATAAATCCCTTTTTAACATAGATGAAATTTAATCAGGTTCTTAGTACTTTTGTGCTGTTAATTTTTAAACAAGATATTAATGGTTTACTTGACAAGAAAAGAAAGGTTTAATGCTGCTCATAAATTATGGGTAGATAGTTGGAGCAAAAAGAAAAATTTTCAAGTTTTTGGAAAATGTGCAAATCCTAATTGGCATGGACATAACTATAGTCTTTTTGTTACTGTAAAAGGAAAACCTGATCCTGATACAGGTTTTGTGATGGATGCTAAAAAATTGAGTAAAATAATCAAAAAGCAAATCACTAATAAAGTTGATCACTCTAATCTTAATATAGATGTTGATTTTATTTCCAAAAAAGTACAACCTACTACTGAAAATTTAGTAATCCTTTTTTGGCAACAACTCGAACCTAAAATTAAAGGTTGCAAATTGCATAGTATCAAACTTTATGAGACTGAAAACATCTATGCAGAGTATTTTGGAGAAAAATTTTAAAAGATTTAAACTTAATGAATGTAATAATGTTTCTATTTGAGTAAATGACAGTCTAAAATTAGAAACATAATTATTACATTAAAATTTACTATGATAAAAGATATGACGATGTATAAAAAAACAGAAACGTACCCTGAAGAACTTACTAATGATTTGATGGAAAAGTTCCAAAGCATTCTTACTGGAGTAGGAGAAGATGTAAATCGAGAAGGACTTGTAAAAACGCCTGAAAGGGCATCTAAGGCTATTCAATATTTAACTCATGGTTATAATTTGGATGCTGCTGAAATCCTAAGAGGAGCTATGTTCAAAGAGGAATACAGCGAAATGGTTATTGTAAAAGATATAGAATTGTATTCTTTGTGTGAGCATCACATGTTACCTTTCTTTGGAAAAGCGCATGTAGCCTACATTCCTAATGGACATATTGTAGGATTAAGTAAAATACCTCGAGTGATTGATGTATTTGCTCGAAGATTGCAAGTGCAGGAAAGACTAACTCATGAGGTGCTACATTGTATCGAAGACACTTTGAAACCGCTAGGTGTAGCGATTGTTATCGAAGCTCGACACATGTGTATGATGATGAGAGGTGTGCAAAAACAAAATTCTGTAACAACGACTTCCGCATTTACAGGTGAATTTGAAAAAGTACAAACTCGGAATGAGTTTTTAAGTTTAGTAAATTCTAACCTACACTAAACATATTACTAAAATAGATGGATAAATAATTTAAAAAATTAGAAGTCAAAATTTTAATGAAATTTAAAATTTTCTATTTTTGCAAATAATATAAGAAGAAGAGTAACACAAGTTACTCTTCTTTTTTTTCTATTTTATAACAAAATATCTACACGATGAAAGCTTACGTATTTCCAGGTCAATCTGCACAATTTGAAGGAATGGGAAAAGATATGTATGAAAGTTCAGAGATAGCCAAAAACCTATTTGAAAAAGCTAACGATATATTAGGGTATCGTATTTCTGATGTGATGTTTGAGGGAAGTGCGGAAGATTTAAAACAAACAAAAATTACTCAACCTGCCGTTTTTTTACATTCTATTATTAAGGCAAAAATGGCTGGAGATGATTTTCAGCCCAATGCAGTTGCTGGACATTCATTAGGTGAATTTTCCGCATTAGTAGCAAGTGGTGCTATGAATTTTGAAGATGGTTTGTTACTAGTGAAACAACGTGCTATGGCAATGCAAAAAGCTTGTGAAGCAACTCCAAGTACAATGGCTGCAATAGTAGGTTTGGAAGATGAAGTAATTGAAAAGATATGTAATGAAATAGATGATATAGTTATTCCTGCCAATTATAATTCACCTGGACAATTAGTAATTTCAGGGTCAGTTCCCGGTATTGAAAAAGCAGTAGAAAAGATGAAAGAGGCTGGCGCAAAACGTGCTATCATTCTTCAAGTAGGAGGTGCTTTTCATTCTCCGTTGATGGAACCTGCTTTAAATGAATTAGGACAAGCCATCGTAAATACAGAATTTAAAATTCCGATATGTCCGATTTATCAAAATGTAAATGCATTACCTGAGAAAGATCCTGAAATGATAAAATACAATTTAATTGCTCAATTGACTTCACCTGTAAGGTGGACGCAGTTAGTTCAGAATATGATCAAAGATGGTGTTGATTCTTTTGTAGAAGTAGGAGGGAATGGAAAAGTATTAAGAGGTTTGATAAGAAGAATAGATCGGAAAGCAATGTCAGAGGCATTGTAAATATTTATTTATAAATAGAAAAACAATTAAATTACAAAAAATATTAATATTTTAGCTTTTAATTAGAAACCTATCCTCTTTCTCAAACGATTTTTATGAACAACCCTCAACAAGATATCTGGCTTTCAGTACATCTTTTTTACAATGAGCCATGGGAAGAATTTTTGCAAAAGGCAATAGAACCTTATGTAAATACAGCTATTCAAACAGGTATCGCTCAGCAATATTTTTTCATTAGATATTGGGAACAAGGTCCTCATATTCGATTACGGTTAAAAGGAGAAAAAGAAATGGTGAACACCATTTTAAAACCTAATTTAGAAGAACATTTTACACATTATCTTGGATCAAAACCTTCCCGAAGAATAGAACCCAATTACCCTTCCAATTTTTCTGAAGAACTAAAATGGATGCCTAATAATACACTTGGCTATATTGATTATATACCTGAGAATGATAGATATGGGGGAGATGTAGGAGTATTGTTATCAGAAAGACAATTTATGGTATCTTCTAAAACGGTTTTGGAATTAATAAAAGCTAAGGGGAAAAATTGGTCTTATGATGACGCAATGGGCGTAGCTATTAAATTACATCTTTCATTTATTTCTAGTGCGGGACTTAATATAGAAGAGGCTATTGAGTTTTTTGATTTCTTTGTAAAAAATTGGTTGCCTTATACTTTTAAGAAAGACCAAAAGGAATTAAAAAGCGAAGAACATATTCATCAATCAAATATATCTATTAAGGCTTTTGATGAAGCATTTAAAACTCAAAAAGAAGATTTAATTCCTTATCATGAAAAACTTTGGAATGCTTTAGAAAATGAAAATGATTTTGATGAATCTATTTTAAATTATTGGATAAGAGAAAATAGAAATATTTTAAGTGATTTAAAATTAGAAGAAAAAAATGGTTCAATTTCTCCTAGAACATCTAAATATCAATATACTAACAAACCTTTAAACCCTATTAAAGACGAGTTATTATGGTCTATTTATTCTGATTTTATTCACTTGACTAATAATAGATTAGGCATAATCAATAAGGATGAATCTTATATTAGTTTTATGATGATGCGATGTCTTAAAGAGATTAATAATCAAAAAAAAAATGAGGAAGTTAATGTTGACCAAGAAGATAAGCATGATAAACAATTGAGTCGTTAATCATGCTTATCTTATGCCTTACCCTTTTGTACAATTAATTTACTCATGTTACGCAAAGATAATCCTCTAGCCTAACTTTTTTTCTTGATAAAAATAGGCAAGCTATATCCAGTCGGTATAGCTTGCCTATTTTCATCAAGGAAAAAAGTTGAGTCAGAGGGCTTTAAATATTTGCGTAACATCAGTAATTAATATATCGAACTCCTAAATTAAATGTACTGCCTGCCCCTTGACTTGATGAAGTGAAAAAATTAGTACAAGAAAATTCTAGTCCAATCTTAGGTAATACTTGATATTTAAATCCAATACATGTCTGTGCAAAATTTCCTAGAGAATGAAAATCTCCCATCTTTTCTCCTGTTTCTCTTTTGTTAAATCCAAACCAACTTTACCATTATTAACTACTTCACTAAAGAACTGATTTGACTTTTGAAAGAACAAATTT
Source organism: Saprospiraceae bacterium (assembly GCA_023301005.1). Taxonomy (GTDB): domain Bacteria; phylum Bacteroidota; class Bacteroidia; order Chitinophagales; family Saprospiraceae; genus CAJQQY01. Next base: position 4,086 of record JALZVK010000014.1, read on the forward strand.
ACATCTTGACTTGAAGCATTTATTCCAAAAGAAAATAAAAGGTATGATACTAAAAATAATCTTATAGCCATTTGACTTTTTTTTGTTGTAAATAAAGTAGTTATTTGTGGAATCAAGTAGTCCTTAAACCGACATACATCTTGATAATTTATACTTAATTTTGATTTTTTAAAATCGGACAAAAATAAACATATAGTGGAAATATTAGTAATCCTTCTTTATGGATTTTTTCTAACCTTTATTCTTTTTTATAGCATGATACAAGTTCATTTAGTGATGTTGTATTTAGGAAAGAAAAAGAAGAAAGAAAAATCTAAACCAATACTTGAATCTGAAGAATATCCTTTTGTTACCATTCAATTACCTCTTTATAATGAAAGTTATGTCGTAGAAAGATTGATTAGAAAAGTTGCTGAAATTGATTATCCAAAGGATAAGTTTGAAATTCAAGTACTAGATGATTCTAATGATGAAACTACTGAAATAGCTAGAAGAGTAATTCAAGAATTGAAACCTACTGGAATAGCGATAGAATTAGTCCGGCGACCTGATAGAAAAGGATTTAAAGCTGGAGCATTAGCATATGGTATGACAGTAACTAAAGGTGAATTCCTTGCCATCTTCGATGCTGATTTTTTACCTAAAAAAGATTTCTTAAAAAATACTATCCCATTTTTTCAAGATGAAAAAATTGGCGTCGTTCAAACTCGATGGACTCATATCAATGAAGAGTATTCTTTGTTGACAAAAATTCAAGCCTTTGGTCTTGATGCACATTTTACTATCGAGCAAGGTGGTAGAAATAGCGGAGGACATTTTATCAATTTTAATGGAACTGCTGGAGTGTGGAGAAGAGATTGTATTGATGATGCTGGTGGTTGGTCGTCTGATACTTTGACTGAAGATTTAGACTTAAGTTACCGTGCTCAATTGAAAGGTTGGGATTTTCATTATTTAGAAGGTGTGGAATCTCCTGCTGAGTTGCCTGCTGCAATGAATGCTTTAAAAAACCAACAATTCAGATGGACAAAAGGAGCAGCGGAATGTACTCGAAAAAATTTACTGAAAGTATTGCGAAATAAAGAATTGCCTTTAGGTACTAAGTTGCATGCAATTTTTCATTTGATGAATAGTTTTATATTTATATGTGTATTTTCAATATCTGTATTATCTATTCCTTTACTTTTGATTCAAACTTATACAACTGAATACGCAACGTTATTTAGATACTCTTCAGGATTTGTAATTTGTTTGTTATTCTTGATGATATTTTATTGGGTGGCACTTCGTAGTCAGACTTCAACCACACTCAAAACCTTTCAACAATTCATTTGGAAATTTCCCGTTTTTCTTTCCGTCTCGATGGGCATGTCTTTGCATAATGGTATTGCAGTATTAGAAGGATATATTGGACGAAAATCTCCATTTATTAGAACTCCAAAATTCAACCTAAAAGAATCAGGTGACAATTGGTATGGAAATAAATACTTGGCAAGTAGTATCAGTATGGTTACTGTTTTTGAAGGACTTTTATTTTTATACTTTTTAAGTGGAGTAGTGATGTGTTATGTTTTTGGTAATGTAGGAATGTTACCTTTATTTATAACATTGACTTTCGGATTTGGATACGTTTTCTTTTATTCGATATTTCATTCGACTAAGTAAGATAATATTGGGAAATTAAATTTTATACTAAATTTAATTTCCCAATATTATAACAATACATTTACGTATAGCCTCTCAATTTATAAGCGACCGAACCTACCATTTCTTTTATTAAAACTTCCCACCGCCAAATCGTCTCACTATTAGGAATGATTAATGAAGCTGGAACCAATCTCGGTTGTTCTCCAATATGGTCAACTGAAAATGGAGTATATTTTACGTCAGCTTTATCAAAACATGCTTGAGAACGACGCATGTGCCAAGCCGCAGTAATCAACAAACATCTCGCATTAGGATATTTTTCCTCTAGTATTTCTTTAGTAAAAACTGCATTCTCATAAGTGTTTTTAGAATCAGGTTCTACTATAATATCTTCATCAGGTACTCCCAATCTTAATAATAATTCTCTTGCCAAAACTGCTTCACTTTTTGATGTTCCAAACATAAAACCTGACCCACCTGTCAAAAGGAATTTTTTGAATTTCCCTTTTTTATATAACTCATAAGTTTGGTAAAATCTAGCTCCACGTTCATTAAAATTATGACGGTCAGAATCAGGTTGAATAAAAAAATTAGAATATCCTCCTAACAAAATTCCAATATCATAAGGCTCTTCAATTTCAGGAGTCAAGATGGTATCTACTTCCCAAAGCCGAACACATTGATTAAAAATAAAATGATTAGTGAAAAATAAACAGGCTGTCAATGATACCGTAAAGCATCGTTTTTTCCATTTTTTATTTTTTCCAAAGAATGCATATATCAATGGTAAGACCATCCAATTGACAGGTTGGATAATAAAGAATAAAACTTTTGAAAAAATAAAAAACATGTGTTTGTATTTATATTGTTATGGAATGCTGAATCTATTTAGTTCGCATTTCTAAGCATCTAGGATGTCTTCGTAATCTTCAATTATATCTTCTTCTCTCTTTTTAGAAAATATCATAGATGCTAAAAGTGGAAATAATAATAATAGTAAATGACTTCCTAACTGAGGAACATAATCTTGTATCGGAACTAAAATAGTTCCTAATGTACCTATAAAATATAAAGCGGTTACAATTAAGCAAGACCATTTAGCAAACGTTTTAAATTTTTCATTTTTTACAATTTGAAATAGAATCCAAAGGATTCCAAAAGGTGCGAAAATATGTAAATATCCTTCACTATAAACAAATCGATTTGTCCATACCTCAGAAGCATAAGGATCATATATTTGACAAATAGGAAAAACAAAAAGTAATGCATAAACTAAATTTATAGCATATCTAAAAAATAACGAAAGTTTAAATTTATTCATCAATAGTTAGAAATATTAAATACTAAAAACACAAAGGTAAAATTTTAAAACCAACCCAAATCATAAAACTAGTTAAAGAAGAAAATTGAAATTTTGTCGAACAGTTTTTAATATTTATTTTTATTGAAAACTATATAACAAAATGAATAAATCAACTTTAATTTTTCTCTGCTTTTTATTTTTACCTGCATTTCTATTTTCCCAACAAAAGACTTACACACTTAAAGAAGGAACTCCAAGTCAAGTCGGAATGTCTTCTTCAAAATTAGTTCAACTCGATCAGCATATTGAAAAATTTATCAACGAAAGTCACTTACCTGGAGGTGTTTTTTTGATAGCTCGAAAAGGTGAAATCATTTACCATAAAAGTTTTGGGTATCAAACCTTAGATAAAAAAGTCCCTTATCAAAAAGATAATATTTTTCGATTGGCTTCGATGACAAAAGCATTTACCACAGTTAGTATTATGCAATTATTTGAGCAAGGGAAATTGAGATTAGATGATCCGATTTTTTATTACTTACCTGCATTTGCAAAATCTCAAGTGCTGCAAGATTTTAATGAAGTTGATTCTTCATTTACGACAATTCCAGCGAGTCGTCCGATTACGATTAGACATTTATTGACGCATACTTCGGGGATTACTTATGGGACATTTAACCCAGGGAAAATCCAAGCGATGTATGAAAAGTTAGGTGCGGATAATTTCGGTTTGTCAAATACTGAAATGACTACAATCGAAATGGCGAACCATTTAGCAAAAGTTCCATTGATATTTCAACCTGGCGAAAAGTATATGTATGGTTTGAATATGGAAATATTAGGAGCAATCATCGAAGTCGTTTCTAAGCAACCATTGAATAAATATTTTAAAGAAAATATATTAAATCCACTTCAAATAAAAGATACAGATTTTTATTTACCAGTTTCCAAGCATGAGCGAATTGTTCCAGTTTATACCTATGGTGAAAATCGAAAAATGATTATGGCGAGTGATACAGAGTTTGGAAGAATTTTAGAATATCCAAAAATGAAAGATCCAAATCACTATGCAGGCGGTGGTGGAATGTCAGGTACGGCAATTGATTATGCAGTATTTATTCAAGCCTTAATTAATGATGGCGCATATAATGGTAAGAGAATTTTATCTCGAAAATCTATAGATGTGATGACTTCCGATCAGTTGATTCATTTAAATAAAAAAGGAACAGGTTACTCTAATGTTCCAGGTATTACTTATGGTTTGGGATTCGCATTGGTAACTGATGAAGGTCAAGCTGCTTCGCACAAATCAGCGGGAACTTATGAATGGGGAGGATACTTTAATACTAAGTTTTTTATTGACCCAGAAGAGGAATTGATTTTTGTAGGAATGACTCAGATAGTTCCTTTTGCTCGTCCTGATTTTTGGGATAAGCTGTATGCGATTATTTATAGTTCGATGGAGTAGGAGTTATTGTTATATTGTATTGCTTCGCAATTGTTATATGGTTGTCTTTAAATTTTGATTTTAACAATTGCGAAGCAATACAATTAATCAATTAAAAAGGAGAAGACTGAGGTCCCGCCATTAATTTTTCAAAATAAAAACTTACAGCTTCAGGACTATAAATATACATAAATGCGATAACTGCTATATATCCAAAAGCTGCTCCTGCAAGGTGCGCATCATGAGCAATTTTTGTATTGCCTTTTTTACCCATGTATGATTCATAGAAAACATAAAGAACTCCAAAGACAATATAAGGCATTGGAATAACTAGAAACAAACCTAACCAACTCCAAGGAGAGATAAATATATTTGCAAATAAAATTCCTGCTACTCCTCCCGATGCTCCAAGTGCTGAATAATATTGATTATTTTTATGCTTAATAAAAGGAGGAACAGAGCCAGCGATGATTGCTCCAAAGTAAAGGATTACAAAATATATCCGACCTGTCAAATCCCCAAATTGAGCCATGAAATATTCTTCTAATGGTTCGCCGAATTGCCATAGGACAAACATATTAATTCCCAAGTGCATCATATCTCCATGTAAAAATCCAGAAGTGATAAATCTATACCATTGACCAAATTCATTAACCGATGCAGGGTGCATCAAAAACTTACTTTGCATGGCTCGATCATTAAATCCATTATAGGAAATGATAGCTGTAAATATGACTATTATAAGTGTAAGAGAAATCATAGTTGTTTTGTTTGTATAAATATTAAACGAGAGTTTTATAAAATGTAAATGTATTGTTATTTTTTATGTTTTAGAAATACATTACAAGTTGTAACTCATTAAATTCAGAATTAATTCACGAATGATGATAAGGTTCGTTATTTAAAATGGTCAAAGCTCGATAAAATTGTTCAATAAAAAAAAGCCTTACCATTTGATGCGAAAATGTCATTTGCGAAAGTGCAATTTTTTGTTGAGAACGTTGATATACATCTTGCGAAAAACCATAAGCACCGCCAACTAAAAAAATCAACTTACGTGCGGAATGTTGTAATTGTTGATTTAACCAAACTGCATATTTCTCAGAGGTGAATGTTTTTCCATTTTCATCTAACAATATTAATACATCTCCTTTTTCTAATTTATTTAAAATCATAACGCCTTCTTTTTCTTTGAGTAAATTAGAAGTTAAGTTTTTTGCATTTTTGATGTCAGGCAATACTACAGTCGTAAATGGCAAATACTTTTTCATTCGCTTTTCGTATATTTCAATACCTTCTTTGAGATATTGAAATTGTGTTTTTCCGACTACCCAAAATTCGACTTTCATTTATTTTTAAATTATTAAAACGGTTAACCCCAACGGGCAATGTCATTGACATAAGTATTGAGTGCCTCTGTGAAACTCTTTTACTACTCCGTGGAACTCTGTGAAATAGTCAAGTTAGAGGGCTATTTCACAGAGTTTCACAGAGATTTTCCACAGAGAAAAAGCTTATGTCAATGACATTACCCAACGGGATCTATTACTGAATAAATATTATTTTCAAAAAAATCCCAATTCCTCAATAAGCGTATGCCTTTCAGGATATTGCTCTCGATATTTTTTACTCAACTTACGCACTAATTTTTGCGCACCTATTTTTTTTAGATGATAAAATATATCTCTAATCTTAGTAGAAGTTTTGGGACCTAAATGACTTCTTAAATAACTATCCAAGAAATCTTCATACAACTCATAAACCTCTCCTTTATATTCCTCCAAAAGTTGTAAATCATATTTTTCTAATAAATCCAAAGAACGTATTTTTTGAATATAATTTATCAATTCAAGGTTCATTTTTTCTTCAGCGTAAATGATTGCGAGCGTTTCTTTTTTATTAGGAGAATAAGGTTGTTTGATTATAAGTTGTAAAAGATTAGCAATTTCACTTTCCCATTTATCACCCAACGTATTTTTTAAAATATGATAATATTGAAATTGATAAGTAATTAAAAAACGTTGTCGAGCATATTCAATAGTTTCTTTTTTGTTTTGAGTTTTTAATGCAATATTTAATAGAAAATCAACTAATTGATTTTTTACAATAACAAGCTTTTGCATTTCCAAACCTTGATGCGCTAATTTCTTAGCATAAGTATAATTCTCATTTTGGATAGAACTATTTACCGCTTCCAATAAGACTTCCGATTCTTCCAAATGTTCATTAATAAAATCAGTCAAATCTTTTTGATTAAACTGTTCCAATAATTTCATTTTCACTAGAAGTAAATTTCCTTTTTTCTTTTTATCAAAAGCATATTCAAGTTGAGTATCTATTTTTTCAAGAAGTGCATCCGCTTGTTTCTTTTCATGTGTCAATTCTAAAAGCACTTTAAAAAAATGTTTTTGAGTATTATGTTTTCTATGTTCTGAACGATCAAATTCCTCTAAACAGAATGTCCAAATTTCATTTTTTAATTCAGGCGCAATTTCTTTTTTTAATAAATTATTCAATTGAGTGAAACTCAATTCTACTAAGCCAATAATTTGTTCCTCATAATTTTCAGCACGTTTGATATTTGGAGCTAATTTAATTAACAAAGCTTGGATGATAGAAGCAGCCTCCGAAAAATATTCCATAGCAATCGCATCTTCTACTTGCACTAAAATATCTTTGATAATATTCTTAATCTGATTGACTGCTTGATAATTAAATTTATCTTTTGCCGACTTAACTGAATTGAAAGTTGAAGTCAATAATTGAATATATTTTTCTTTAGGATTTTTAACTTGAACAGCATGAGCAAATCTTGCTTTGAGTGCTATTGCAAATTTTTTATCAAGACGCGCGTAAGAGCGAACGAAATTTTTTAATGCTTCAGCTTCCACACTATTTAAGACAGAAGCGGTCGTAAGTTTTTTATGTTTGGTAGGAGAGGAGGGCAGCGCTTTTTGCTTTTTTAATTCTCTTTGGAGTAAATTTTTTCTAAGGATAAATAAACCTGCAACAATGTGTTTACAAAATTTCTCTTTTGACTGTTTTTCCTTTTGTTGAAAAAAATCACACTCACAAGTGAATGCTTTTACTTTTTTACCTTTAAGTTGAATTTCTACCTCAAAAGCAATATCATTTAGAAATGAATCATAAGATTCACTTATTTTCATTGTCCAAAGATTTTTCCCTAAATCAGTTAAGCCTTGCACTAAATCATCATGTAACAAAGCTTCCGCATCGGTTACAATATTCTCAGGAAAAAAAGATTCGATATTTTTAATTTCAAAATTCATTGGTAATGCACCTGAATTTTTTAATATTTACAAATGAAGACTAATCAGTATTAAAAACTTAGATTATTCAATTTTTTAATACTACAACCTTCAAAGTTAATGTTTATTTTTTAAAAAATCATTTCAATACTACCATTTTATAATGAAGACCGTATATTTTATCAGACATGCCAAATCTAGTTGGGAAGATCCAGGATTAATGGACATTGAAAGACCTTTAAATGATAGAGGTTTGAGAGACGCTCCGTTTATGGCAAAATTAATTAAAGGAAAAAATGTAGTCGCAGATAAATTAGTGAGTAGTCCTGCTAATCGAGCATTTACAACCTCAACTTATTTTGCTAAAGAACTAAATATTCCTGAACAAGCGATTGTTATAAGAAAAGAAATTTATCATGCTTATCCTGAACAAGTATTTAATATCATAGAGAATTTAGATCCGAGTGATAACGTTGTTTTTATATTTGGACATAATCCTTGTTTTACGAGTTTAGCCAATGTTTTTTCCGATGAATATATTCCTAATGTTCCGACTTGTGGAATAGTTACAGTAGAAGGCGATGTGGATAATTGGAAAGATTTTAAAGCGAATGGAAAGTTAAAAGAGTTTTATTTTCCAAAGCAATATTTTTAAAAACTACTCTAATTTAGAAGAGAGAAAAGAGATTTATCTCTAATCTCTCCTCCCTCTTCTCTCATCTAAAAAGAATAATCGACTATGAAATTACCATTTGTAATATTATTACTTTTTATTATTTCAATATCAGCTTGTAAGGAAGAAGAAATCAAACCTTTACTTTCAGATGAAGAAATGGTTGCAATATTAACTGATATACATTTAGCGGAAGCTGCAATATTGAGTTTGAATAGAAAGTTGAAAGATAGTGTTTCTCAAGTTTACTATAAACAGATATTTGAAATACATGAAGTAAAAGACTCTGTCTTTTATAATGAATTTGAAATATTAAGAAAACAACCTAAAAAAGTAAAAGAATTATATGGTAAAGTGGGAAAAAGAATAGATGAATTACAACTCAATAAGTCAAAAGAAAAGTCCACAAAAAAAAAGAAGTAAAGCTCTTCGAGAAGAAGAACTTTACTTAGACTTATGAGAGAATAATTAAAAGGCTATACCAAATATAGTATATTCTATTCTTTATAACTTAGAAATAAATACTTTTGTCTAAAAATACTCTTTTACGTCATCAAATAGGGTTTTCAGCCATTTAAATAATAAGTCAAAATTGATGGAAAACAAAAATTTAAAAATATTAGTGGTAGATGATGAACCAGATATCATTCAATTTATAGAATATAACCTGACAAAGGAAGGTTATAAAGTGTTATCTGCAAGTAATGGTTTACAAGCAATCGAAGTCGCAAAATCTGAAATGCCAGATCTCATTATTTTGGATATTATGATGCCCGAAATGGATGGAGTAGAAGTATGTCGAAAACTTAGAAGAGATGAAGGTTTTAATAACACTATAATTACATTTTTGACTGCACGTAATGAAGATTATTCTCAAATAGCTGCGCTTGATGTAGGAGGTGATGATTATATTACTAAACCAATTCGACCTAGATTATTGGTAAGTCGTATCAAAGCATTGTTACGAAGGAAAGTTAGGACGAGTGAACTCGAAAATAATATAATAGAGATTGGAGAATTATTTATTGATAAAGAAAAAGTGATGGTAAAAGTGTTGGAGGAAAATATCAACTTAGCTAAAAAAGAATTTGAGTTGTTATTATTATTAGCATCCAAACCTGGGAAAGTTTTTACTAGAGAAGAAATATTTCGTAAGATATGGGGGAATGATGTTATCGTCGGAAATAGAACGATAGATGTACACATCAGAAAATTAAGAGAAAAAATCGGCGATAGTTATATCAAAACATCTAAAGGTATCGGTTATAAAATAGAAGCATGAATTGGAAACTTAAAAACCCGACTCCAAGAATGATCGCCCTCTTGGCATCACTCACAATTAGTGGATTGTATCTCATCTTTTTTGCTTTACTTCTAAGTATGGATTTATTTCAAATAAAATGGTGGACGATGATTCTAATCATTTTATTTATTTTTATTTCATCCTATTTTGTGATTACGTTTTTTTTGAAAAATTATATTTATCGAAAGATAAAACTGATTTACAAAACAATTAGAGAAACGAAAGTTTCTGCAAATGAGGATTCTAAGAATATTGATTTAAGTAATAATTTAGTAACTGAAGTAGAAGAAACAGTTGCAGTTTGGGCAGAGGAAAAAAGAGAAGAAATTGCAGTTCTAAAAAAGATGGAAACTTATCGACGAAATTTCTTAGGTGATATTTCTCATGAATTGAGAACTCCAATTTTTAATATTCAAGGATATATTCATACACTATTAGAAGGAGGATTGTATGATGAAAAAATCAATAAAAACTTTCTGAATCGAGCAGCAAATAATGTAGAACGATTAGATACTATCGTTAAAGATTTAGAAGAAATATCGAGATTGGAATCGGGTGTATTGGATTTGGATATCCAACCTTTTAGTATTAGAAAATTGAGTTTGGAAGTCTTTGAAGATTTGGAAATTATGGCGAGTGAAATGAATATCAATCTTTCAATCAAAGACAATGAAGAAGATTTTAATGTAAAAGCCGATAGAGAAAAAGTAAGAAGAGTCTTAATGAATTTGATAACAAATTCGATTAAGTATGGTAATGAAAATGGAGGAACCAAATTATCATTTTATGATATGGAAAATTATATTTTGATCGAAGTTGCTGATAATGGTATCGGAATTGAAGAAGATAAACTTAAACGAGTTTTTGAAAGATTTTATAGAGCTGATAAAAGTCGTTCGAGAAAACAAGGAGGTTCAGGTTTAGGACTTTCGATTGTAAAACATATCATTGAGGCACATCAACAAACTATCAATTTGCGAAGTACGTATGGGTTGGGATCGACTTTTGGTTTTACTTTGGAAAAGGTTTGATGTTTAAGAGTAACAAGTCTATTTTAAAGAAAATGAAACTGGTATTATCAGAAATGATAATACCAGTTTTTTAATTACATTCCTTAGTAACAAGTCTAATGAAAAAAAGAATAAGCATATTGGTCTAAGTTACTCTTTCCGTTTTATTAAGGATAAATCCTTACGGAAAAAATCTAAATTAGCTACTAGAAGTCATTTTATAAAAATATTACATATTTATTTAATTGAATTGTTGGAAAATGAAAAAAGGCGTTCTACATTTGAGTTAAAAGAAACTCTAGGAAACTACAACACCAAACAAACACGTCATGATTATTATTAAGCACTCACTAATAATACTATTAGTTTCCCTATCACACCTACTCTTAGCTCAACCAAATTTTACTGCTAATGATATTGTACCTGAGTACAATATACCTTTTAAGTTAGGTATCAATCCCAACTTTAACGGACATCAATGGAGTGACCAAAAGTCAGCAGATATTGCTGTCGGTAATCCTGATGTAGGAACAGAAGGTGTTGGTATTCAAGCATTTAGAGTACCACTTCCTGAAAGTTTCTTAGAATTTTGGGGTTATGATATTCGAGTAGATGCTTTCCAACATTATGCTGATTTAGGTTTAACTGAGAATGTAGTTTTTTTAGAAGCACCTTCAGATGATCATCGAGACACCACTTTTTATTGTAATGGCGAGCAGTCAACAATGTTTGCAAATATCTATGAACCTATTTGGGATGATGGCGCAAATGGTACTCCTGTCAATGATGATAATTATGCTGCATTGTATTTTTATCGAACAGCTTCAAAATATAAAGACTGGGTAAAATTTTGGGAAATTTGGAACGAACCTGACCTTGATAATTCGGGGACGGGTTGGATGCCTCCTACCATTCCTGGCAATTGGTATGATAACACTCCTGATCCTTGTATCATACAATTACGTGCGCCTGTGTATGAATATATTCGTTTACTACGAATTGCTTATGAGGTTATTAAGTCCGTTGATCCAGATGCTTATATTACTACTGGAGGTTTAGGATATGAAAGTTTTTTAGATGTGATTTTAAGATTCACAGATAACCCAGATGGGGGAGCAGTTACTCCAGAATATCCATTAACGGGTGGAGCATATTTTGATGTATTGAGTTTTCACGTTTACCCGCATATTAATGGAAGTCTTAAAGTTTGGGATAATTCCATAAGTGGATTTGCTTATTCAAGACATTCAGATGCAGCGGTCGAAGGTACTATAGATTTCAAAAATAGGTTTCAAGATATTTTATATCAATATGGATATGATGGACAAACCTATCCTGAAAAATATTTTATTCTTACAGAGACAGGCATCCCTCGTAAGCAATTTCAAGATCATATTGGCTCTGATGCAGCAGCTCGAAATTACGCTATCAAATTACAAATCGAAGCTTATCAAAATAATATTAGACAAGTAGATATTTATCAATTAGCCGATCAAGCATCTTTTGATGATGGTTGGGATTGGTTGGTGATGTCAGGACTTTATAAACAAATTTCTCAAATACAACCTTATGATGTTATCCCTAATGAACAAGGTGTAGCATGTAGAACGACTACTGCAATATTGGATGGAAAAGATTTTGATGAGGATCTTACCGCAATTTTGGATTTGCCTCCTGATATTAAAGGTGGCGCATTTGTCGGTAGTTCAGATACTGTATTTGTATTATGGACAAAGACAGATACCGATCAATCTGAAGCTGCTTTTGCAACTTATGATTTCCCTGTTCAATTGAATTTTACTTCTATAGAAATGAGAAAATGGGATTATTCAATTACGAATAATGTCGATGAAATGGATCCTCAAAATGTAACGCTTACAGGCGATCCAGTTTTTATAAAAGGAATAGAGGTAGGCGATTTAGGTGATTCGGCATTTGATCTGATAAATAATGTATTAGTCAAACCGAATCCTTATTATGATTATTTTGAGTTGACTTTTTTACTACAAAATGAATCTGATATTTTGATTGAGTTATATGATATGCGAGGTGTCAAAGTTTTTGAATACACTCAAGCTGATATGCCTCAGGGAGAACATACTTTGTTTTTTGAGGATTCAGAATTTATTGCTCAAGGAATGTATTTAGGAAAATTACAAGTAGAAGGGAAGAGAGATATTGCTTTTAAAATGATACGATTATAATTGACAACTTACTCCGTAAGTGTATTGTTATTTTTAAATAAAAAACAGAAACCCAAATCTTCGTATAGAAGATTTGGGTTTTCTTCATTTAAGAGAATATCAAAATAAGACTCTAATTGAATAAATATAAGTATGTTCTAAAACATCAACTGATTACTTTCAATTGAAAGTTAATAGCTTCGGTTTTAGTAGACATTATAGAAAATTGAAACAGTTCTTAACTTGGTTTTTGAGCGATGGCATGGAGGAGCAGGTACTGTTTGAAGGAGGACTTAGAGAATCTTAACGAGGAACGAGTTTTAGATTCTCTTATGTTCTACAAGTTTAGCTGCGAAAGCAAAAAATCAAGTTTAGAAATGTATCAATTTTATATACAGTCTTGATTTTTTTGTAACTTTTTTCATCAGGAAAAAAGTTAAGTTAGAGAGATATGGATTGTGTATAATATTGATTATGATTGATTACTTACTCCGTAAGTGTATTGTTATTTTAAATAAAAAACAGAAACCCAAATCTTCATAAAGAAGATTTGGGTTTCTGTTTTTACAGAATAGTTATTCAACAAATTCAAAATTACGCTTATCTAATATTAACATTATCCACCGTCACCTTTTCCATTTTCTTTACATATTCCGCTTTAATCTGTCCAGATTTATCTTCCGCTTTTTTCATTAAGCCATCCGCTTTGTTATTCGCAGTAGATTCGACCTGATCAGCTTTTTTATCGGTTTCCTTTTTCAATTTATTAGCAGCAATTTGCGCAGCTTTTTTCTTAAAAGGATTACTACCCGCTTTTTCAACTAAAAGGTTAGCTTGTTTATATCCTTCACTACGAACTCTATCCGCAGCTTTTTTTCCTTCAGCTTTTACCGCAGTAGCACTTCTTTCAGCAGTCTTCATTACAGATGCAATTTTAGCATCAGCCTCTTTATTTAGCGCAGCTTTTCGAGCTTGGACTTTTGCTTCCAATTCTTCTTTTTTATCATCGACAACTTCTAATACTTTAGTAACGACAGTATCTTTAACTTCTTCAATTTTATTGACGATAACATCTTTTACACTTTGCCCTTCGCTACCGACTAAACTAAATTTGACTTTAGGTTTTAGCATCGTACCAGTCAATTTAATTTTTACATTTACAAATTCGCCAGCGTCAATTTTAATTCCAAGCTTAGATGCTTGAGCATCTAATAATTTCAAACCATCTTTAGCGATTTGACTTGCGGCATTTTTATCAATCAAGTTAGTAGGAATTTTAGCTAAAATATCATAATCAATATCTTGCTCAATTCCATGAGTTCCTCCAATCTTCATATCAATACCTTGATAAGAAAGTGGGAAATCTTTAACCAGTACATTTCCATCTTTTACTTCAAACCAATTCTTAGAACCTTTTAAATTAATTTTATGACTCTTAAGTTTTTTGATATTTAAGGCTTCGCCTATTTTTTTTATTGGTTCAAAATCTCTGATAAATCCATCAGCAGTTTGTAAGAAACCATCTGCATCAATAGTATTGAATTTTGGAATTAAATCTTCACCCAATACACCACCTATACTCATCTTAGATGAAAAATGTCCTTCAATATAATTCGCTACAGGAGCGAATAATTTGATAGTATTTAATTGTTTAAATGAATTTTTAAAATCAAAACTTTTAATATCATAAGCTAAGTTATACTTAGGTTTTGAAGGATCTTGAGTTTCGTAAAAACCATCTGCTACAAATTTTCCACCCAAGGTTCGAGCTTCCACATCTTTCATTTCAACCTTGCTATCTTTGACTTCTAATTTACCTGAAAAATCTTTTAAGTCAAGGTTCGTGTAAACCAATTTTTTGATGTTAGCATTAACGCCTACATCAATATTATCAGGAATAATAATCGGTTCAAACTCTTCTTCTTTATCAGCAATTGTTTTAGCTGTAACTGATTCCTCTTCTTCCATAAATTGATTCAAATCAAAAAAGTTAGAATTGATTGTCATCTGTCCACCAAGTGTTTCATTTTTAAAAACATAATTAAAAATATTGGTCAACGACCCTTTTCCACTTATATCGCTTTCTCCTAAATTAGTCGCAAATTGATCTAACTTCAATTCGTTAGAAGAGAAACTTCCTTTAACAAGTGACTTAGTTAATTGATACACATCATAATCCACTTTATTAATCTTAGCGTCGATGTTAAATTTAAAACGATCAAAAACTTCAACGTCAGTTGTAGGAACATTTGATGTAGTTGTTTCCTCTTCTTCACCCATCCATTCATCCACATTAAAATAATTGGAAGTCATTGTTACATTTCCAGTCATTGTTTTTTCAGAAGAAAAATAAGCTAAGATATTATCAATATTTCCAGAAGCTTGAATATCACTTTTTCCTAACTTCCCTTCGAATTTTTCGATAAAAGCTTTTTGAGGAGTGAATTCGATTTTGGTATGTTTGATATTTACTTTAGGTAGACCTTCTGCACTATAAATCAAATTTGCAATTATAGCTTTTCCATCCACTTTTGTATTTTCATAATCTCCTTTTTCGATTGTAGAAAGTCTGGCTTTTGCAATTATATCTGCATCAACGATACCCGACAATTGAGTAACACCATCCATAGGAAAAGCTTTGTTAATGTCAGCCAAATCCAAAGTTCCTTTGACCTTAGTATCAATATTAGGATCTGAAATAGGCGTACTTAATTTGAATCTTCCTTCGAATGGTTTTCCATCCAAAGCAAATTTGAAATCAGGAATATCAATTTTCATTTGATCCAAATTACTACTCGGACTTTCGACACTAACATGGGCAGTAATCATATCCATACCCATAGGTAATTCTGGATATTTAAAACTTCCATTGTCTACATCCAACTTGATAGAGAAAGCAGGCAGTTGTTCTTTTTCAGCATTAAATATTCCTTTAACTTTTCCATTAAAAGTCATTTTACCATCAGCCTTAACGCCTGAAAAATCTTCAGTATAAGCACTAGGAATCAATGATAATAAATTTTTAAAATCATTAGTAGGCGCATCAAATTTGAAATCAACCTTGATATCGTCATTCTCTCTTATTTGAACATAACCTTCTGTAGATAATTTCATGGCATTGATTCTCAAATCATTATCTGCCAACGTGTACGTATTGTTAGGTAAGTCAATATTGAAGGTAGCGTCAAGTTGAGTATTCGCTTTTCGCAAATAATTAATACCGCCGCTACTCGCTGTAAGTTGAGCAATAGAAGTACTTGTTTCTAAATCAAAAACATCTTGAGTAAAATCTCCATTACCTTGATGATTAAGATTTTTTAATTTTAAAAATATATTTCCAGCTCTATCATCATAAGTGAAATTTCCTTCGGAAATTTTATATTCTTTTAATTGAACTAAAAAATCGAGATCTCCAGAAGAAGAAGATTCTCCACTTGATTCTACGATGTCGTAATTAGCTTTTCCATTATTTAAAACAATGATATTGATATCAGGTTTGTTCAAAGTAATAGATTGAATTTCAATTGGTCGCTCAGATTTTATAACTGACATCAAGTCCAAAGTGAAATCTATATTATCTGCGCTTACCAATGGAATATCTTTAAACTCATCGACTCCAACAATCGACAATTCTTCCATCGAAAAACTGAAATCAGGAAAGCTTCTTAAAAGGGATAAGTTGACATCTTTGAAGTCCACTTTCGCTAGGAGTGTATTATTCGCTTCCTCTTTGATTTTTACCAAAATTTCATCCTTAAAAAAATAAGGAATGGTAACAGCTGCTGTTAAGACTAACAAGACTATTACAAGGAGGAAAATTATTGTACGTTTTAAAATTTTAGATACTGTCATCGTCTTTCAATATTTAGATAAATCGGGTTATTCAATGTAACAACTTTATTACGTTTTTTACAAGTAATTGTTTGATTTAAAATAAATAAACAGTTTTGTAAATAAAAACACATTAGTTATAAATATTATACTAGATTTTAGTGTTTTTAATAAAGATGCCTATATTGCAATCTTTTGTTATAATCCATCTGATTTTAATGCTTATTTAACACTTTTTGCATTGGTTTTATTTCCAACATAAGCAGGATTTTACTAACACTCTATCCCTCAAACATTAGGATTACTTTATCCAGTATTTCTAATAAATAACAACAAAATAATAAGTCCGCTAGATTGGACGAGGCTATTTTGTTTTCATTTTTTACTAAAAATTCTTTGTATAGCAGAGCTACGGAAATAATTTTTAGTGAAAAATGAGGACAAAAGAGACCGTCCAAATGTCGGAGTTGTTCTTTTATTGTTACTAAGAGACATTAAAAGACTAATTTCGTTACATTTTTTTTTATATAAACTATTAATGACACTAAAAGACGTTACATATCAACTCATTGAAAATGAGGAAGACATTCAAAAATTTATAGATGAAAATCAGAATATTGAATGGATGGGTTTTGACACAGAATTTATAGGGGAGAAACGATTTTATACGTTGCTTTGTTTGGTTCAATTGTCAACTGAAAATGGTTATTATTTATTAGATACGCTCAAAGTAAAATCCTTTCCACAGATATTAGCTCTATTTGAAGATCCTTCTATATTAAAATTGACTCATGCAGGCGATAATGATTATCGTATTTTTTATCAGCAATTTGGAGTGATTCCAAAGAATGTATTTGATATGCAATTGGCTGCGGGATTTGTTGGATATAAATATCCAACTTCTTTTCAGAAATTAGTAGAGAAAGAAATAGGCGTTCATGTTCCCAAAGGTTATACAGTTTCGGATTGGGAGGCACGACCATTTACGAATAAACAAATCAGCTATGCATTAAATGATGTGATTTATTTATACGATTTATGGAAAGCTTTAGGTGGGAAATTAGAATCCATGAATCGATCGGAATGGGCAAAAGAGGAATGTGAAAAAATGACAACCGAAGAATATTATTATATCAATCCTCATAAAGACGCATTTAATAACAATACAATTGCAAATCTGAAATCGCATGATCAGATGTTTATGATTCGATTGTATCAATGGAGAAAGCAAGAGGCAGAAAGGAAAAATTATTCTAAAGAAATGATTCTTCCTAACAAACTAATTACGCCAATTGTAAAAAATATCAACTCAGGTAAAAATGCATTGTTAAAAGATCGTCGCTTACCTAAGAATATTATTGCTAAAAATTGGGACACTTTTAATGAACTTTTTAATACTAAGATTTCAGAGGAAGATAGAGCTTTGCTAAAAGAAATTCCAGAACGTAAAGAATCACCTGACCCAAAACAGAATACCATGCTTGAAATGTTGTATTCGATTTTGCAATATATGTGTCAAGACAATTTGGTAGATCCAAGTTTGGTGTTAAGTCGTACTTCATTTAAATTGATGAAATCTGAGCCTGAGTATTTTGATGAAACTATTGCGGAAGGTTGGCGAGCACAATTAATAGGAGAGGATTTGATTCAATGGTTTAGAAAACGAAAAGACTTAATTATCGAAATGGTGGATGGAAAATGTGTGATTAGAATGGAAGAGTAGTTTATGAAAATCACTAAAAAAACTAAATTTTAGTTAGGTACTTTTCAATGAATTCTCATAACAGTTGTTTTTCAATACCGTTCCTCAGGAATACTAAAATATTAATTATAATAATTTCTACCGATATTTCGTACTTCTTGCACTTGTCTAAATTAGAAAAGTGCAAGAAGTAAAGCATCTGAAAATCATTGGTAGAGCTACAAGTCTAAAGAAAATATTGTAATTTAGATCCAATCTACAATATTTGCATTCCCCTCAAAAAAAATAAAAACACTTTTTTACAATTTTTTAAATCTAAAACCACTAATCAATTAGGGATTTTCGATTTGAAAATGTGTGTCTATCTATATTCATTTTGAATACTCTTGTTACATAACAAAAATACTTATCAAACAACTATTTATTTCGTCATAAAACGTATAAACATCAAATAAATACAATTAATTGAGACAGAAAATTTCTTCTGTCATTTTAACATCCTTTTTTTAATTAAACTAATTCAATTATGAAAAATTATCTAACCCTCACACTTATAACATTTGCTCTAGTTGTAATTTTCTCTTGTACAAAAACTTCTAATGATTTAGATATCAAAGACTTAACTAATGAAGTAGAAAATAATTCTTTAGGTACAACTTCTGATTCTACTGGAAATACTAGTGGTAACACAGGAGGAAGTACTGGAGGATCAACATCTGACTCTACAGGTACAAGTGGAAATACAGGAGGTACTACTGGCGGAACTTCAGGAGGTTCATCAGGAGGTTCGTCTGGCGGTTCATCTGGCGGAACTTCAGGAGGAGGAATGACATCTGACTCTACAGGTACAAGTGGAAATACAGGAGGTACTTCTGGTGGTTCATCAGGAGGATCAAGTGATACATTAACTAATAGCAATGTATTAGAGTTTTAGTATTTTTATATAAAATATTTCAAAACCCAAGTTTGTCATGAATTTGGGTTTTGTTATTTTAGACATTTGATTCGCACAGCAATTAAAAATAACTATGACAAAAATCAAATCCATTCTTTTTCTCCTTGTTGCATTTACAATACAATTATATTCACAAAATGATATCAATCATTGGGAGACTATTGTTATAGATAGCCAAGAATGGAAATATCTTCCTGCTTTTTCTGAGCCTCCGAGTGATTGGATGACTTCTAATTTTGATGATAATAGTTGGTCAATTGGATTTGGCGGTTTTGGAATTGGAGATGGAGATGATCGGACTATAGTTGATACTTCGACTGCTTTATATTTAAGAACTGAATTTGAAATTATTGACACTTCAAAAATTATTTATGGAGTAATCCATGCTGATTATGATGATGCATTTGTCGCATATCTAAATGGAGTAGAGGTAGCACGTTCCAATATTGGTGTAGTGGAAGACACACCTTCTTACGATGAGTTGCCTCATTATTTTCATGAAGCAACTATGTATCGAGGAGGCAAACCTGAATATTTTGAGATAAACAAAAATCTATTTAACAATACAATTACGGAAGGTATAAATGTTCTAGCTATTCAAGTTCAAAATGATGGTATTGAATCTTCTGACCTTTCGGCTATCTTTTTTCTCTCTGTTGGAATTCAGGATGCTTCTCAAAATTATATGAATACTCCAGAGTGGTTTCAACCGCCAGTTTTTTTAACGACTTCAAATTTACCTATCGTTCAAATTAATACGAATGGTTCAACTATCATTGATGATCCTCGTATTACTGCACAAATGAAAATAACAAACAACTCAGGAATTAATCATATCAATGATATTCCAAATGAGTATGATGGACAAATAAGTATTGAACTAAGAGGTTCTTCTTCACAAAGACGATTTGTAAAAAAGTCATATGGATTAGAAACTCAATTACTTAATGGAGAAAATAATAATGTTTCATTATTAGGAATGCCTAAGGAAAATGATTGGATTTTATATGGACCATTTAGTGATAAAACTTTATTGAGAAATGATTTGATTTATCATCTTTCGAGAGAGATGGGGCAATATGCAACTCGGACTGCTTTCTGTGAATTGGTCATCAATGAGCAATATCAAGGTGTTTATATTTTTATGGAAAAAATAAAACGAGACTCGAATAGAGTCAATATTGCTAAGTTAAAATCAACAGATAATACTGGCGATGAACTTACAGGAGGCTATATAATTAAAATTGATAAGCAAACTGGAACTGGTGGCGATGGTTGGTTTTCAAGTATAGAACCAGATGAATATGAAAGTAGGAGAGTCTATTTTCAATATGATTACCCTAAAGTAGAAAATATAACCGATTCTCAAAAAGAATATATCCAACAATACATTTACAATTTTGAAAATGCTTTATTTAGTGATGATTTTAAAGACCCTGAACTAGGTTATCGAAAGTATATTGATGTCAAATCCTTTATAGATTTTTTTATCGCGAATGAGTTAAGTTATAATGTCGATGGCTATCGACTAAGTGTTTTTATGCATAAATTAAAAGAAAGCGAAGGTGGTAAATTGCGAATGGGACCTATTTGGGATTTTAATTTATCCATGGGAAATGGATGGGATTGCTTTGTTCAAAATAGAGAGAATTGGATGTACAACTATAATGAAAAATGTTTAGGTGCTAATTCTCAAATTCCTTTTTGGTGGAGTAGATTATTGGAAGATGAATATTTTACAAATGAACTCAGATGCACTTGGGAAGATTATCGAAGTAGTTTTTTACAAACCGATTCTGTTATAAATTATTTAAATCAAAGAGCTGAATATATTGCAGATGCAAAGGATAGAAATTTCGTTCGATGGCCAATCCTAGAAGTTAAAGTACATTTTAATTTTTTCCTCGGAGGAAATTACGATGCAGAATTAAATTATGTAAAAGATTGGTTATCGTTTAGATTGAATTGGTTAGATGCTAATATGTTTGGCTATTGTGGAAACTTAGAATCAACTTCTGGAAAATTAAATTCAACGGTTTATCCTGTACCTTCTAACAATACAATTACATTTGAATTTTACTTGCCTCAAGATAGTCGAGTAAATATCGTTTTGTATGATGCAACTGGTCGAGAGGTGAATAGATTAATTGAAGATGCGATTGGGAGGAAAGGCTTTGTGAAATTTAATTTTAAAATAAGCAACCTTCCAAAAGGGATTTATTTTTTAGCCTTAAATGCAGTAAATGAAAGAAGGGTTCATAAGATTATTAAAATTTAGAAATGTATTATTCCTTTTCTTTATTTTTCACCTTCTTAAAGAACGCATCAATGTCGACAGTAACTCCTATTTGTGCGACATCATTAATAATGTCAAGTTCTCCAAATTCATTTTGAAATGGTTTGCCATCAACAACTGATGCAGAGAAATAAAGCCTAAAATGTTTAGG
>JALZVK010000015.1 GCA_023301005.1 Saprospiraceae bacterium
TTCCCTTTTTCCCTATTATCTTCCACCATACAACAACGCCTGAATCTTATCCTGTACCCTCGTAATATTTTTTCCTCTTTCAGGCTTGTAAGCAATTTTTCCTTGCTTATCGATAAGGAAGTAAGACGGTAATTTTTTCACTTTGTATAGCTTCGCAATTTGAGATTTGTAAACATCGCCGCCCGCACTTAAGTGGATACCTTTGACGTCATTATTTTTTACATATTTTTCCCAAGCTGCGATATTTTTATCTAAAGAAACATAAACGAAAACAACGTCTTTGCCCTCAAAATCAGATTTCCAAATCTTACTATTTTTCATTTGTTGCAAACAAGGTGAACACCATGTTGCCCAAAAATCTAAATAGACAACTTTACCTTTTAAGTCGCTTAACGCAAGTTCATTTCCATTGATGTCAGTCAATGTAAAGTTCGGAGCATCCAATCCAATCTGCAAACCTTTCGCTTCATTATATACCAATCTTAAAACATCATTATATATTTCGTAAGGATTACTTTCTATAAATGCAGCAATGTTTTTTCCTTCTTTGGAAGCCTTTCCTCTCTTACAAGCGATAGCAAATTTCTTAGCTTTAAAATAAGCATTAGGTTCACCTACTAAATATTTATCAATCAATTTGTCAGAGTTAAGTCCTTCATTATCAGGGTTTTCTGATTGATGTTCGAAGAATTGATCTAAAAAGTAAACGTAATTAGAATTAGGTAAAGCACCATCGACAGAAGCTGGCAATGTATTTAAAAAACTATAATACTCATCAGACATTTTCATCGGAGCATCCATATTATTTGCCAATGGATATTCCCAAATATAATTGAACTTCAAGTACGCAGACCAATACTCAATATCAGCCTCAGCATATATTTTAAATTCATTTGAGAACTGAGCAGCGTATCTTGATTGTTTTAAAAACTGAGATTTCTCCAAATGCGTTTTATCAATATAAGCTAGATAATCTTTCTCTTTTAATGATTCTCCTTTCTTCCTTGCCTCTTTATCTATTTTATTAAATTTTAAATTTTGTTCTTTTAAATAATTATTATGAGCAGAACCTTTACCTGCAAATTGTAGCGATGTCAAAAACTGAGTTCCGCTAAATTTGACTTGCAATAAATCTCCAGGTTCCAAGTAAACATTTACTTTATTCTTTCCATAAAGTAAAACACCAATGGTAGGTTGAGCCAAATTTAAATCCAAACTAAACGTCCCATTTTTTATATCCATCTCATACATTACTTCCTCCATCGTAATTGGATCAGCATTAAGTACCAATTTTGCTTTAGCTCCAGTAGGAGAAGTTATTTTCCCTGACAAAGAAGAAAGTGAAGTTGGACGATCAACAGGTCGTGGATCTATATTTATAAATTCTTCTTGAGGTTTATATATTTTAGATTTAACTGAACGTCTTGGTTGAGCTCTAGGAGGAGTTGTAGTAGTTGTATTTCCTTTCGTAGTAACTACCGTATTTCTTGTAATTGTATTGTTAGAAGGAGTTGTTGTCGTACTAACAATTGCATCTGAATTTGTATCCGAAGTAATACTAATTCCTGTAATTATCTTTACAGAAGATTCTGATAGCTTAGTTATTTTAGAATTATCTAACAAAGTATATAATAACAATCTATCGTAATCTTCATGTGGATTAATATCTATATAAGTTTTTAATTTGTTTCGTAATTCCTCTTTTTCATATCGTTCAGCACTCCAATACAATTCATTGGCTAGAATAAAGTATAAAGTTCTTCCAGTAAATAAATTATAGATATTTCGATTTTTAGAATCTTCAGAAATCGGAAATTGAGTAGTTGAATTATTACTATTGATTTTGATACCACTTCCATGCACCCAACCTATTTCCCCAATCGTACTCACTATTTGATACCAATAGTCAGAAACAAATTCATCTTTGATTTGTACATCAGATTTCTCTTCTGATTGTTTTCCTAAAAACTTTAAGGAAGTTCCTTTCTCAGCTTGTTCAATAACTGGCGGTACATTTGGATTTTTTAAGACCAACATACTTGGCGAAGTCACTTCGAATGATTGTTCTATATTTTCAAATTCTGCTCCTGAATCAATCTGATCATTTCGAAAAGCTATATACTGATCAATAAAAAACAAATAGTTATTATTGGTCAACGCTTTATCATTTGAGATTAATATTTTATTGAGAAAGGAATAATAATTTTTAGGTAAATCCAATGGCTCGTAACTTCCATTAGAAATTGGGTTCTCTATTCGATACCTCAATAAATTGTAGGCATACCAATAATCAATATCCGCTTTGACATAATTATGAAATGCTGGAGAGAAATCTTTTTTTAAGCTAGAAGATAAACTCTTATAAAATCCCCACATCTTATTATTCATTCGATCCATATACCTTCTGAAACTCATCGGATCACGATCGACTATTTCATAAAAAACATAATCTGCATTCATTTCGGGAAATAAATCATTTACATTTTTTAAATATCGACTCTTACCTGCGCCTTTACCTGCAAAGGTTATTGTCTTAGCAAATGAGCGATCGCCTTTGCAATTAACATATAATTCATCACCTGGATCTAAAAAGATAGGTACTTCATTTCCATTATATATTAAATATGCAGGAGTGGAAGTATTAAGAGTGAAAGAGATTGAAAATGTATTATTTTCCAGTAACGGTACATCGATGACTTCCTCATCCCGAGAGATGAAATCATGATAAAATTTGATACCGATGGTCCCTGATAAGGGATTTTTAATTTGTCCTGTAACTGTAGTTAAACCGCTATTTCCTTGTCCAACTTGTGCGAAAGTGTTCAGAGATAAAAATGCAAACATCACACACAAACCTAACTTCAATATGGTTGTAACCCTTTTTGTTTTAACCATTTTTTTTAAACCTTAAGTTTTTTCTTAGGCGGAATCATTAATCATTCGTTAATAACTTTTTTTCGCCATTTAAATATCAAATGTGATTATTTTTTTAAATTAAAAATAATCAAAATATCTGAAAAAATAAAAATTAGTAAAAAGTTGTAAGGATTCCGTTTTAGAATGGTTATCAAAAACTTAAGTAATAGTGGTTATTTTTTTTGGCTTTAGAATATTTTCGTTTTAATTTTTGAGCCACTATTTATAAATCATTGATTGCCAAACATTTAGTGTAAGCTTTTCTTACCGTGAAGATATAAAATTCTTGTCAAATTTTATATAACGCTATTATTATAGGAAAAATTGATCAATATGTTTCAATTCCTGTAGGCGTAGTGATAGAAACTTTTTCACCTTCGTGAGCTTCTACTCTTCCTACTATTTGTGCATCAATATTAAATGATGATGCGATATCTATAATCTGCTGCGCATATTGTTTTGGTAAATAAAATTCTAGTCGATGTCCCATATTAAAGACTTGATACATCTCTTTCCAAGTAGTTCCTCCTTCTTTTTGGATCAATTCAAATAATGGATTAATCGCAAAAGGAGTATCCTTGATAATATGTCTGTCCTTAATAAAGTGTTTGATTTTTACCTGTCCTCCTCCTGTACAATGTATGATACCATTGATATGCTGACGCAATTGAGGAATTATTTTTTTCAAAACAGGCATGTAAGTTCTGGTTGGTGATAATATAAGTTGACCAATATCAAAAGGTAAACCATTTATCTCGATTTTCTCTGTTAATTTTTTTGCACCTACATATACCGCCTCCAAAGGAGTCGCGGGGTCAAAACTTTCAGGATACTTTTCAGCATATTGAAAATTCAAAACATCATGTCGAGCACTCGTCAATCCGTTACTTCCCATTCCTCCATTATAAGTATCTTCATAAGTCGCTTGACCCGAAGAAGAAAGTCCAACAATCACATCACCAGGTTGTACATCATTGATAATCAAATCTTCTCTTTTCATTCGTCCAAATGCAGTAATTCCTACATCTATCGTTCGTACGATGTCTCCGACATCAGCCGTTTCGCCTCCTGCCAAATGTAAATTGATACCATGACCTTTTAACATCGCTGCAATTTCGGTAGTCGAGTTGATCAACTTACTAATCACATCACCTGTTATCAAATTTCGATTACGACCTATCGTAGATGAAATCACAATATCATCAATACAGCCTACACAAGCCATATCATCCAAGTTCATAATCAAAGCATCTTGAGCAATTCCTTTCCATACAGAAAGGTCACCCGTTTCTTTCCAATATAAATAAGCTAAACTTGTCTTAGTACCTGCGGTATCAGCATGCATCAAGTTGCAGTACTCCTCATCACCCGCAGTAAAGTCAGGAAGGATTTTACAAAAAGCATTAGGATATAATCCTTTGTCTAAATTCTTAATCGCTTTATGGACATCATCTTTTGTAGCTGATACTCCACGAACATCGTATTTATATTTCTTACTCATAGGTACGATTTTAAGGCGCAAAGGTACTATTAGTTTAAATATTTCAATGTTAAATGATGATGGAATTTAAGAAGAGTTACTAACATTTGAGGGAATGTGTATTAGGTGTTATATGTGTATGTGTGTGTACATGTTGTCGAATGATTTTGGATTGATAAATTATTTCTAAGAGCTTGTTGGGGAATTAGATTTTGAGATAAAAATGTTCATTTTTTGATGAAACGATGCGAAAAAATAGGAACATAGTCTGCGCTATTTGACTTT
>JALZVK010000016.1 GCA_023301005.1 Saprospiraceae bacterium
AATAGGAACATAGTCTGCGCTATTTGACTTTTTTTTCAAAGAAGTGTCATCAAAAAAAGAGCGTTTTTAGCCGAAATATAATTTCCCAACAAGCTCTTAGTGGTGAGTTGGGTGATGATTCTGGAGCAATGCGTTTATTTGGAGGAATCTTTTTGATGTTCGCATTGTTCGCTAGAAATATATTTAGAGCTGGAGTAAGAAAATATGTTTAAATTATGACTGCACCCAATCACATTATCGGAGGAATTGTCATCACAGGTTTGTTTGGTTCTTTCTTGAATCTCAATATTTTAGCCAGTCCTATTTTTATAGCGTCCACCATTTTCGGCTCATTGATTCCTGATATCGATTATACTAAATCCACTATTGGAAAAGTATTCCGTCCTATTTCAAAATATTTAAATCGCAGATTCGGACATCGAACTATCACACATTCTCTTTTAGCAATGTTCGGAAGTTTCTTATTATTCGCGATTATTGAATCTACTTTTTTTGGAAGAACTACCACTTCTAAAATTTATCTCCTAGGATATTTCAGTCATTTAGTTTTGGATATGATGACAGTTCAAGGTGTTCCTTTATTTTATCCTTTCCTCCGTAATCCTTGTGTCCTCCCTGGGAATCCCAATGCTCGATTCAAAACTGGAAACCTTCATTCTGAAACTATGATTTTCTGTTTCTTCTTGTTGTCTTTAGTTTTTCTACAACCACTTTTCGCAAATGGATTCTGGACACAATACAATCGTTACTTTGGAACGCCTAAACATTTGGCTAGTGAGTTTCATAAAAGTCCTGATGCTCTCAATGTAAAATATACCGTCAAAAGAGGAACTGAAATTATCAAAGGAGAAGGCATTTGTATTTCAGCAAGTGATGCCGGAATTGTATTGTTAGAAGAAAATGGATTTCATATTTTGAATAGAGAAAAGTACACTATCCTTGAAGTCATCCCTGAGCATATTGGCAAACAACTTTTATTTGAACCACAATCTTTCTTTCAAATCTCGCTGGATAGTTTGAATAATTTAGTAAGAAAAAATCCTATCCAATTTTTGGAAGTGAACGCAAATCAAGATTTTGAATTCATTCATAACAGTATAATTACAAAAGCAAAAAAATCTAATTTCGAATATTCTACAAACCTATTTTTTCAAAAAACAGATAATCCGATTATCTTAAAAACAGACGATTTAATCTTTTTTCAAAACCCGAAAATCCAGACCTTCCAATCGCAAATCAAATTATTGAAAAAGGAAGTTCAACAAAACCAACTTTCAATTTTAAAAAAAGAAAATGAATTGGAGCGTTTAAAATTACAGTTCACTACTGAAGAAATAATTCACAAGAAGGAAGCTATCTATCAGAAAATTAAGATGCTTGAAAAAGTAAAAACCCCTAAAATTAATTTGTCCAAAATAGAAGACTTAAAACTAAAAATCCGAGAACTAAAACAAGCAGATTTTGAAAGTCATCAAAAAGAAAAATCAAAAGTCAGCAGCGATAAAAACCAAATTACAAATCCAACTTTATCCTTTACCGGAACAGTTACATTTATTCTTCTTAAGTAGCAATTTCACCATAACTCATTGACTTACAGCCAAATGTATATTTTCTAAAACCTCAACTCTCTGTAACTTTGACTTGCAAAAAATCGCAAATCTATGAGTTACTACAATCACTATAACTTAGATGAAATCGCAGAACAAATGAACTTCCAAGATGAAGTTTATCAAATGCGATTCACCGACTTACCCATTTTTATCCAAGACATTTCCCGTACTCATCTCAAGATTATGTTTGATGGACTCCCTCAAAATAAGAGTAAGATTCTCCAACAATTAGCAGCCATTTATTCCGTAGGTAGAACACAATTTCGACAACCCAACGAAATTTCCATCTTCATGGAATTTCCCATTTACGATTTTTTCTATTTCCATAATCAAATCTTGAAAGCAATTGATAATGCTTCAAATCCTAATTTTTAATCACCAATAAAATTTTTATTTATGAAAAAAACAAATCCACTTTTACCATCGCTCCAAACCAATTTCGTCAATGACGAAACGGGCGAATTAAAAATCAAATACCGAGAAGGTTTTCCACGCCACTATCGTTTTGATGCAAGTCGAGGTCTCTTTAGTTTGAGTGATAAGAACATCACGCAAAAGGGAGAACCACTTTCTTTTATTCCGATTTCCTATAGAATCTTTCAAGATGATATTTTAGGTTATGGCTTGAAGAAATGGGTAGAGTTCTTTTTCCTCAATCAACTCGGTCACGTGTGCAGCTTGTTATTTCATGGCTATAGTGTGGAGAATTTAGAGAAAGGGACACATGATTTATTTTATGATGAAGTCAATTTATCTGAAGTAATTCTAACAGTCACGCCTATTGAAAAAACAAAAAAAGAAGGCGAAGGAAAAGGCAGTAAATATTACATAGCAGAATTTACCTACGAAGTTTTATCTAACGAAGATAGACTTGGCAATAAATTGTTAGGCGAATCCTTGAGGGTATGGAGAGCTGATACTTTGACAGGAAATTCGACCGTAGAGTTGTCTGTAAATTATCATCCACCGATTCAAGTTATTGAACAAGATGCTCATGAAGAAGATATTCCAGAGCTTGGAGAAATTGCTCCCAAAACTTAGTAGTCATCACTATGAAATTATTGTTGCTTTGCGCCTTTTTTGCTACGGATTCCTTGCCGACTGAGTTCCAACTCCTGTCGGCAATGGAATCTTTTTATCAACTGCAACTTGAAAGTGAGTTAGCTGAATTTCAGACTACTCAAAAAATGAAATGGTTAAAATATTTGCCAACTGTCGGAGTGACATATACATTAGAAGGGAAGCCTCGACCAGCCGTTTCATGGTCATCTAATTTGCTGTATGCTAATCAGAAAGACAAAGCGCAAGTACTCGCAAAAAAACAATCCATTTACAAAAAACATCAACTCGCTTTAGAGAAAGAAAAGTTGCGATTAAGAAATCTACTTCGCCAACATCATTTTTTAGAGCAGGACATTTCATTTCTCCAGGACTTATTTAAATACGACCATCAACTTTTTGAAATCAAAAAAGACCAAGCTTATAAAATCGAAATTCCTCCGTCCGAATATCTGAAAGCCGAACAAGTATTGAAGAAGAAAGAATACGATATTTTTCAAAAACAAAGAGAGTTATTAGAACTCGAATTACAAATTCTAACCGTCGCTAAATACTTCTAAAATCCATTTTATGAAAACAAAAATTAACTCGCTCCAAAAATATCGAAGCTCTCACATTACTCCCCAAAAGCTAAATGCGCTATGGTGGAAACTTCATTCAATTTTGGAAGGCGAAAATCAAATCTGGCAATTTCCTCCCGATATTCCAAGACTTTGCAAAAGCCTCAACACCAATCAAAAATATTTATCTCAGACCATCAACCAATCCACAGGGTTAAATATCACTTCCTTTTTTCATTGCTATCGCATAGAAGCATTTCTCCAAAAATTCGCACAAGGAGAAGCAAAACTTAAAACTATCGAAGGCTTGATGACCGAAGTAGGTTTTCAAAATCGGTCATCTTTTTATAAAGCATTTCGTTTGACAGTTGGAACTCATCCCACAGAATTAATGACTCATATTTCCGAATAAGAATAGCAAAAGATTGTTTCAACTTCTGCCCAGACGGAAGAGTATATTTTTCACTTTTCCAAGTCATAGAATTTGTAATGCTGATTTTAGGATTTGGATTTGTGCTGAAGATATTTGTGTATGTAATTTGCAGCCGATTAAAAGTTACCCAAGAGATAATTCTTTAATCGTTGTTTTGGATACTTATCTCTTTGGTCAATGCACACTAAAAACAAAAGAGAGAACGATTTTTAAATAATATCATTCCCTCCTAACACTTTGAAACACTATAAATTGAGAAAAGAAATTTAATAAAATTCTATTTACTTCAATATCCCCAAATGCAAAATTCTTCCCCCTGTCTGATTTATCGGACTCACACTTTTTCCAATCACCACACCATCCTCAGGAGCAAAGTATTCCTTCACCACATCACCAAAAATATTTCGCATCGTAGCAATGAGTTCTCCTTTTTTTACCATTTGAACGACCTTCGGATAAACCGTCATAATTCCGCCTGTGTCCGTATAAATCCAATAAGAACTTTTGCAAATAATCGTCTCCTCCTCAGGTTCATCATACTCACAATCTTGCATATCAAAATGTCCGAGCACATTATAAATCCCCGTTAGTCCATCTCGAATCAAACCTTTTTGAAAAGTATTTGGATTACCGACTTCAAGCGTAATCGCTTTGATGCCCATTTCGTCAGCCGTCCCCCGAAGTGTTCCGTCGCTAGGCGGATTATGAACAATGATTTGAGCATTTTGCAACTCCGCCATTTTGCGAACGGTCTCGTCTTCCATGTCAGCACGTATATAGTAAGAGTTGACTCGACCATTGCTTGCCGTATGCAAATCAATCAAGTAATCAAATTCTTTGATGAGTCGATTTACAACTCTCCACGCATAGATTTGACTAACTGTTCCATTAGGCTTTCCAGGCATAATGTGATTGAGGTCTGTGCCGTCGATAAATCTTCTTTTTTTTCGATGAAGTGAAGGCATATTAATTACCGGAACACCTACAATCGTTCCTCTCAATTCGTCTAAATTAAGTTCCTTAAAAAGCCGCTGAATAACTGGAATTCCATTCAACTCATTTCCATGAACTGCTGCAGTCAATCCCAAAATTTTTCCTGCTCGCTTCCCTCTCGCCACCATAATTGGAATATGAACAGGTACGCCAATTCCATCCGTCACTAATTTTAACCAATACCTCGAAATCGTTCCTCGCTCAATTTCTTCTATTTTTAATTCATCAATAAACTGAGCATTCTCTTCAATTTGATACAGCATTCTTTTTTATTTTTTCATACCTAATAAAATTCCAAATCTGGTCGGTCGTTTTTTTAACTAAGGGTTTCCCTTGTTGTTTTTCCATTTGAGGAATGCCTCCGATGCTCGTGGTATTGATTTCTGAAAGTATTCTTTTTCCATCATCGCCCATCAAAGTGTCCACACCATACATAGCAATTCCTAATTTTTCTAAAGTCGGATTTATTCGATTGACGATTTCTATTTCATCCGCATCCGCTTCTGCAAAAGTAGAACTGCCGCCCATCGCCACATTGCAAATCCAAGAATCTTTGGGAGGTAATCGAAGTGATGCTCCAATGATTCTTCCATTGACGACTACGATACGTTTGTCTCCTTGCGAAACATTTTTTAAAAACTTAACCCCTAAATATTCAACCTTTGTATTTTTTATTTTTTGGAAAAAAGCATTCAACGACATTTCATTTTTTCCATCCCAAACTTTCTTTCCATCAATCCTCACAATTCCTCTTCCGCCGTAATCTCGAAATGGTTTTAAGACAATTGGAAATTGCTGCGAAAATTCAAAAATGTCTTTTGCCGAAGTACAAATTTTCATCGGCGCACACACCTCTTGAAAGTTGAATAAAAATTCCTTGCTCCCTGTGTGATAAATTCCGTCAGGGTCATTAAGAAAAATTAAATTCGGAAATTTATATTTTAAAAAAATCAAAAATGCTTTTGAAAGTGGCGGCGGCATTCGTAACAAAACCGCATCATAATCATGAATACTTTCTCTCCGAACCATTTTTTGAAAAGATTTTCCGTCAGGAGAAAAAGCAAAACTTTCATTCACTTCACTCACGAATAATTTTTTATCCAAATAATTTTTGAAGAAAAAATCATTCAAAGGATTTGCTCTAGTGGCAATATCAATTTTTTCGCAGCGAGGATGTTTTCGCATACTTCGCAATAATGCGTACAATGAATTTTCGGCACTATGATTTGTATGGTCAGTCAAAACTAATATTTTTATTTTGTCCATTAGTCTAGTTTTATTTCATCAATTAATCCCTCGTCATCGTTGAGGCTTTTAAATAATTTCATGCGAAACTTCCCATTTTTATTGACCAAAGTTTTCGCCATTTTATCAATCGCAACCATCGAAAGTACGGTTTGAATATAGGCTTCTATCAAGTCATCGAGACCAATTCCAAGTTTGTTAAAATCTCGCCTGTCCATTAAAACCAAACGAGTGGTATCACTTCCCCATGAGCCATCAGGATTTTTAAAAGAGAGATTTGTTCCCAACATTTTCCAGCTATCGACTCCGCTTTCAATATGGTCAACCAATGGTTTTTCGGCACGTCTTGCATAGGTGCAAAGTGGTCGAATTCCTTTTTCAGTAGAGCTAACCATCATCCGAATGTCGGCGACAAAACTATGGTTCTTCTGATTGGGAACAGTTCCGACATGGTATAATTTCCCAGTAGCCGTCGTGCTCGTCCAATTAAAATTTCCAATCAAACTTTGCACAATGAATAAATCATAATCAAATTCCATTTCCATAAATCTGTCCAACTCTTCCTGATTGACAATCGTATAAACACCTTGACCTGCATTGCTATACGGAACTTTGACCACCGCATGACCGCCCATCTTTTTTACCCAAAGCGGCACTTCGTTTTTACTGACATCCCAAATCGTTTCAGGCGTATTAATTTTCAAACCAGCTTCCTGTAATTCCGCATTAAAAATGTCGTAAGCTTTAGCCGCCACCATTTTATTTCGACCGCCAGCGAGGCAAGCAATCGTTGGATTAAGGATTCGAGTTTTGGAGTGAAGCGGCAGTCTATTCCACGGCTTCTGCGTAACATATCTGAACGCTGCGCGAATAGGAACAAACGTGCCGTCTTCTATCCGAACATACATGACCCCGTCCCGAAATTCGACGGGAGGGTCAGCATCATTTTGGTAAAAAGGAACATAGTAAACTGGCTCGTTCATCACATCCGCAATCACTTCTGCATAGCCTGAAACCTCCATTGGGTTTTTATCATAAAGAACAGCCAAACCACCTTTTACTTTTAGTCGAAGGTTTTTGAGATAAGGTTTGAAGGTGCGCTCAATCATCATGCGGTAACTTCCTTGCTCCT
This sequence comes from Saprospiraceae bacterium, assembly GCA_023301005.1. Lineage (GTDB taxonomy): Bacteria > Bacteroidota > Bacteroidia > Chitinophagales > Saprospiraceae > CAJQQY01. The sequence continues at coordinate 7,033 of JALZVK010000016.1, forward strand.
GATTGTCATCCATCAAAGGCATAGATTTTTGACCTGACGGACAAGAGTTATTTTCGATGACGACCATTTGTCGTTTGCCACCTGCGGAAGTTACGTTGAGTAAATCTGCTCCGCCCCAAATAAAATATTTGGATTTGTAATTCAGGATTTCTCGTAGCTTTTCACTACCCACCGTCGGATGCAAATGGCAATAACGAGCAATGATTCTTTCCTGCTCCAAATTGAGAAAAAAATTAATCATCGGATGAATTGTTGCATTTAAGGCTTTCGGATACCAATGCCGATGTGCCTCGAATTCACCAGGTTGAATGACGGTTGCCACTCGGAGAGTTGTTGTAGATGTCATGTCGTTCGGATAATTTAGTTCTTAATTTTTTTTGTTCAAAAACCGATGTAAAGTAGAAGGGGAATTCTGAAGAAATTTTGAAGATTTGGATAGAAATGAAAATTTTTATTACAATTATTCTTATCAATATTTGATACCGAATAGGGTCTCTCGTTGAGCTTGAATTTTTGATTTATTTAGGAACAAAAAAATAGCCTGTGGAAATTACACCACAGGCTCTCAATAATAACTAACGATGATAGAAGACTAAATGAATATTTATTGTTAAAATTAAATTTTCAAGAATTTCTCAGGATTTTTAGTTTCACTAATTGCAGCCAATGCCAACTGTTTCCAATCTTCCATCGACTTGCGAAGTTTCTCAAAATTACATCTTGTTTCAAGGTCAATATCATTCGAAAGATTTTCCATAGAATGTAAAGCTATGGCAGCTTGAATTTGGGTAGCCTCTATTGACTTAGACTTTCTAATGGTTTCCAACGCAGTTTTTACTTCCTCTAATTTTTCTAAATATTCATCAAGGGAAGGACATTGATGTTCAATTTCTTTTTCTATTCCAAATAAAAAATGAAGTGGTAAGTGTCTGTATTTTTTCTTTAATTCGTTGACAGTCTTAATTGTCCCTTTTTTAGAAATAGCGGTCACTTTTGATACGTGAGGTAGTTTTTTTTGAATAGCCATTTTAAATATTAATTGATTTTATTTTATGTGATTATTTTATTTTCGAGTTGCAAATCAAAGTCTAAATTTTGAAGAAAATCTGAATAAATTATCTCTGTTAAAAAAAATCACACACACACTTTAAACTATTCAGATTTTCTTCAGATTTACTTTTCAATATTGCACTCTTTTTGGAATTACTTTTTAAAATCAAAAAAAAAGAATTTATTTAAAATGAAAAACACCTATTCCGATTTAATAGACCAAACCTATTATTTCCCTCAAGAAGGCTTCGACATCAAAGATGGTTACCTCTATTTTCATGGCGTATCATTGCAACATTTAATAGAAGAATATGGTACACCGTTCAAACTTTCCTACTTGCCCAAGATTGGTGACCAAATCAAAAAGGCGAAGAATTTATTTAAAAAAGCGATGCGCTCCAATAGTTACAAAGGCGATTATTATTACTGCTATTGTACGAAGTGTTGTCATTTTCAACACGTTATTTCGGAGGCAGTAAAACATGATGTTCACCTCGAAACTTCTTCCAGTTTTGATATTGATTTGATTTTAAAATTATATGAGCAAGGCAAAATTGATACTTCAACGGTCTTGGTACACAATGGATATAAAACAGAAGATTATATTCAGAAAATATTGAAAATCAATGATTTAGGTTTTAAGAATAGTGTCATTGTTTTGGATAGTATGCGAGAGTTGAAACGCTTTGAAGCTTTGGATAGAAAGTTAAAAATAGGAATTCGAATGGCGACAGATTTACAACCTAAGTCTGATTATTACACTTCTCGTCTCGGTATTCAACCAAAAGAAATTCTAGATTTTTTTAAAAATCATATTGCAAAAAGTAATAATCTGGAACTCAAGATGTTGCACTTTTTTGTGGACTCGGGCATCAAAGATAATTTCTATTATTGGGGCGAATTCCAAAAAGGATTGAAGATGTTTGTCGAGTTAAAAAAGTTGTGTCCTGGATTACGTGCCTTAAATTTGGGTGGTGGTTTTCCCATAAAAAATACATTAGGATTTGAATATGACTATAAATATATCGTCAACGAAATCGTCAAAAACATCAAGGAGACTTGCGAAGAGGAAGGCATTCAAGAACCTGATATTTTTACGGAATTTGGAAAATATACGGTGGGCGAAAGTGGTGCAGTTATCTTCGAAGTTTTGGAACATAAAAAACAAAGTGATGCCGAACATTGGTACATCATCAATAATAGTTTGATGAATACGATTCCTGATTCGTGGAGTATTTTAGAAAAATTTATTTTGCTTCCCGTCAATAAATGGAACAAAGAATATCAACGCGTCAACATCGGTGGAATTAGTTGCGACCATTCTGATTATTATAATTCTGACGAACTTAATCAGCAGATACATTTGCCGAAACATGAGAACGATGACGAAGAACCATTGTATCTCGGCTTCTTTCATACGGGTGCTTATCAAGATGCGATTAGCGGTTACGGCGGCATTAAACATTGCTTGATTCCTTCGCCAAAATTGATTGTGATTGATAGAGATAAAACGGGGAATTTTGTTTCGCAAGTTTATCGAGAGGAGCAGCAGCCAGAGGATATGTTGAGAATTTTGGGTTACTAAAATCATTTAACAAAATGAATAAAACCGCAACAATTGAACTCCAGCATCTTCGCATCGAAGATTATTTAGATTTAAAAAAATCTATGCAAAAGGCATATGATGATTTGGAAAATTCGCATTGGTTGGAACAACACATTCAAGATTTATTGGATGTTTTTCCTGATGGTCAGCTATGTGTAGTTTATGATGGGAATGTAGTTGGATGTGCTTTGTCGTTAATTATTGATTACAAAAAAATGGGTGACAATCACACCTATGCTCAAATTACAGGCAACTATACTTTTAGTACTCATGACCCTGATGGAGATATTCTTTACGGAATTGATGTTTTTATTCATCCTGATTATCGAGGCTTACGATTGGGTCGAAGACTCTATGATGCTCGAAAAGAATTATGCGAAAACTTATCCTTGCGAGCGATACTTTTTGGTGGACGAATTCCTAATTACAGCAAATATTCTGACGAACTCAAACCCAAAGAATATATCCAAAAGGTAAAGCAAAAAGAAATTCATGACCCTGTTTTAAATTTTCAATTGTCCAATGATTTTCACGTTCGAAAAATTTTGACCAATTACTTGAAAGGGGATGAATCTTCGATGGAGTATGCTACCTTGATGGAGTGGATTAATATTTATTATCAAGAAAAAGAAAGTTTGGTCAATGTTCAAAAGACTTCGATTCGGTTAGGTTTAGTGCAATGGCAGATGCGCCATTTTCCAAGTTTTGAAAGTTTTGTGGAGCAAGCAGAATATTTCGTGGATGCGGTGAGCGATTATCAAAGTGATTTTGTTTTGTTTCCTGAATTATTTAATGCGCCATTGATGGCACCTTATAATCACCTTTCCACTCCGAAAGCTATTCGGAAATTAGCAGAATTTACCCAACCACTTCGAGAGAAACTTTCGGAACTTGCCATGGCTTATAATGTGAATATTATCACCGGTTCCATGCCCGAAGTGCAAGAGAATGGAAAACTTTATAATGTAGGTTACCTTTGCCGACGAGATGGAACTTCTGAAAAATATGAAAAAATTCACATCACTCCATCTGAAAAAAGTAGTTGGGGAATGGTCGGTGGAAATGAGCTAAAAGTGTTCGATACAGACTGTGGAAAAATCGGAGTCTTGATTTGTTACGATGTAGAATTTCCAGAATTGTCTCGCTTGATGGCGGATGATGGGATGCAAATTTTGTTCGTTCCATTTTTGACCGATACTCAAAATGGCTATATGCGAGTGCGAAGTTGCGCGCAAGCAAGGGCGATTGAAAATGAATGTTACGTTGCGATTGCTGGTTGTGTGGGTAATTTACCGAAGGTGAATAATATGGATATTCAGTTTGCCCAAGCTGCTGTTTTTACGCCATGTGATTTTGCTTTTCCAACCAATGGAGTGAAAGCAGAAGCAACTCCAAATACCGAAATGACGCTGATTGCAGATGTGGATATTAATCCTCTTTTGGAATTACACAACTTCGGAAGTGTTCGAAATCTAAAAGACCGTAGGAAAGATTTTTATGAATTAAAACTGATAAATAAAAATGTCTAACAAAACATTTGCAGGAATCCCAGAAGAATACGCTGACCCAGAAACTGCTAAAATTACGCTCACTTCCATCCCTTACGATGGAACGAGCAGTTGGGGAAAAGGAGCAGACAAAGGCTTCGATGCCTTCCTCGAAGCTGCAGAAAACATGGAATTATTTGACATCGAAACAGGCAGCGAAGTCTTCCGTAAAGGTATTGTTATGGAAAATCCAGTTTTGGAAAAAAGCAGTCCCGAAACGATGTTTAAAGCAACTTACCATCATGCAAAAGCATTGTTACAAAACGGAAAGTTCAACACTTTTTTTGGCGGAGAACATTCCATCAGCATCGGACTCATCAAAGCGTACTACGAACATTTTGAAAATCTGACGGTACTTCAACTAGATGCACACACCGACCTTCGACCTGAATATGACGGTACACCTTATAATCATGCTTGCGCAGTTTTTGACGCTTCGCAAAATACCAACTTGATTCAAGTCGGTATTCGGAGCATGGACAAATCAGAAAAACAATATTTGAAAAAAAGAAAATGTTACTTCGCTCAAAGTATTGTCGGCAAAAAAAACTGGATGGAAAAAGCAGTTTCACAAATGACTGAAGATGTTTACATCACTTTGGACTTAGATGTTTTCGACCCAAGCATTATGCCTTCGACGGGAACACCCGAACCTGGCGGAATGACTTGGTATCCGATGATTGAGTTTTTGAAAAAAGTCTTTCAAGAAAAAAATGTGGTGGGTTTTGACATCGTCGAACTCGCTCCGAATCCAGAAAATAAAGCGCCTGATTTTTTAGCCGCAAAATTATATTATAAAATGTTGAGTTATAAATTTTTGAAATAAGGAGTCAGGTGGCAGGCTGGTCGCTGCGCTCTCGGTCAGGAGTCAGGGGCTTTTTGTGTTTCCCATTTTTTGAATATTAAAATATGAAGTCTCGTCAAGTTTTTTTAAACGAGACTCAAAGAAATGGGGAAAACACGAAGCCCCTGACTCCTGACAGTAAGCACAGCGCACGACCTGATACCTGACTCCTAAAATAATAATTATGAAAAAGCCAATTACTTCTTTTCTAAAAAGACACTACCGACACTTCAATGCAGCAAGCCTTGTGGATGCTGCCAAAGGTTACGAAGACCAACTCAAAAAAGGTCATAAAATGATGATAACAATGGCAGGTGCAATGAGTACTGCCGAGCTGGGAATTTCGTTGGCAGAGATGATTCGAAAAGATAAAGTTCATATAATTACTTGTACAGGTGCGAATTTAGAAGAGGATATTTTTAACCTCGTCGCACACAAACATTACAAACGAATTCCAAATTATCGAGACCTAAATGCTGCGGATGAAAAAGCATTGTTGGAACAACATTATAATCGAGTGACCGATACTTGCATTCCTGAAGAAGAAGCGATGCGTCGAATTGAAAATCAATTAATTGATGTTTGGTCGAAGGCGAAGAAGGAACGCAAGCGATATTTTCCACATGAATTTTTATATCAAATTATTCGAAGTGGCTCACTCGATGAATATATGCAAATCAATCCGAAAGATTCTTGGATGGTCGCAGCTTGCGAAAAAAACATTCCGATAATTGTTCCAGGTTGGGAAGACTCGACGACTGGAAATATGTTTGCTTCGCATTGTATGATGAAAAAATACAAACCTTCGACAGTTAAATCTGGCATTGAATATATGATGTTCTTGGCTGATTGGTATCGAGAAAATGCAGGAGATAAAGGTGTTGGATTTTTCCAAATTGGCGGAGGTATCGCAGGGGATTTTCCCATTTGTGTAGTGCCGATGTTGCGACAAGATATGGGATTTGAAGA
>JALZVK010000017.1 GCA_023301005.1 Saprospiraceae bacterium
AAAATATAAGTTTTCTTTTTTTTTTTTGAAATCAAAAATATTTTTCTTCGAAAAATAAAAACCTATGTGACTATGTGTTAAAAAAATAAGTGAGCAAAAAAATAAAGTTCATTATCCAAGTTAGAAGGCAATTTTCAATTATAATTTACTGCTGAAACTGACTCCATTTTCCTTCCTTCTTATCCACCGCTTGCACCTCACCTAATCTAAATCGTACAGGCAACTTAGTAGATTTTTCCAACTCAACTTCTATTCTACAAAAGAAAGCCAAGTCTCTTTTCATAGTATTATTTTGAGAAAATGAACCTTGGGGATTTATAATTGATTTATCAGAAAGGAAATGATTTCTTAAGTCTTGAGGTAGGACAGGTTCGTTTTTTTTATTTAAAAATAAAGAAGATGTATTGCTAGTCTTAAAATTAAAAGACTCAGAAAAATTGGATTCCACTTTTTCTACTTGCAAGCCAACTTGAGCTAACAATACATTTACAAAAAATAAAAAAACTATGATGTGAGTGATTCTTAAAATTTTCATTCTTTTAGATCTTTCAATTTATGAATTTTCTTTGTGCCTTCGTATATTTCAAATTTAAGGAATTTACACTCCAAAGCCCCGTTCATCAACCTGATTTTTCTGGAAGGTCGAAGACCTATATGCTTTAAAGCTTCCATATTCGAAGAAATAAGCCACACTTCCCAACCTTTAAAAACTTGTTTGAATTGATCGCCCATCATTTTATATAGCTCATCAATGTTTTTGACACTTAGTCGCTCGTCGTAAGGTGGATTAAGAATCATGATTCCTTTTTCAGCAGGAGCTTCTATTTTTTCAAAAGCCATTCTTTGCAAAGAAATATCCTCTGTCAATTCTGCCGAAAGGATATTAACTCTCGCAGAGCTTATCGCCCTGAAATCTTTATCATATCCAAATATCTCATGTTTAAAATCAACGATTTTTTCTTCTGCTTCAGTTCTGACTAATTGCCAAAGTATTGGATCGAAGTCTTTCCATTTCTGAAAACCAAATTCTTTTCTATACCATTGCGAAGGAATATTTTTAGCATACAATCCTGCCTCGATAGGCAAAGTACCCGAACCACACATCGCATCTAAAAACACACCATCCTTTTTCCAACCTGAAGAAAGAATCATACCAGCTGCTAATATTTCATTCAAAGGCGCATCTCTTCTTTCCACTCGATAACCTCTTTTGAATAGCGGTTGCCCTGAGCTATCCAACGAGACTGTCACCTCATCATCAAATACATGAATATTAATTCGTAGGGTAGGAGATTGCACATTGACGCTCGGTCGTCTTCCCGTATTATCTCTAAATTGGTCAACGATAGCATCCTTCGCTTTGAGTGCGATATATTTGGAGTGCGTAAAAATCTCAGAGTAAGTTGTACCGTCGATAGCGAGTGTATCATTCACTCTCATATATTTGGACCAGTCCAACTCTTTTATTTTATTATAAAAAATATCTTCGTTGCGAGCTCTAAAATTATAGATAGGAATCAAGATTCGAATCGCTGTTCGTAATTCTAAATTACTACGATAGAGTAATTTTAAATCACCTTCGTAACTAACAGCACGTTTTAGGAGTTTGATATTTTTACCTCCTAAGGCATTAATTTCATCTGCTAATATTTCTTCGAAACCTGCTTGGGTTTTGGCGAGTAATTTCATAGTTGCTGTTGGTTAATCTATAGCACATTTTCCTGCTTGAAAAATTAAGTAGGTGGTGATAGTTCCTTTAATTGTAAAAAACAAAATACCAGCCCAACCGATTCGTTTGAGCCATTGCTTTGTCGTTTCTTTTTTCTCTTTATCTTTTTCCATTCTAAGTTTAATATTTTTACCGCAGAATTAATAGTGAGTTTTCGCAGAGTGGCACAGCGTTTTTCAACAAGACTTAGAAAAAAAAAATCAGCGCAACTCTGCGCCAAACTCTTTCTAAACTCTGCGGTAAAAATTAAGTCTGAATAACTCCTACATTAAATTTTTCTACAGGCGCATTATTCGCAGCTTCGATACCCAGAGAAATAATTTTTCGAGTTTCCAAAGGATTAATAATCGCATCGACCCAAAGTCTTGCTGCTGCATAATAAGGAGTGGTTTGCGTATCGTATCTATTTTTTATTTTTTCAAAAAGTTCTGTTTCTTCTTTTTCTGTAGGCGTTTCTCCTTTTGCTTTTCGTGAAGCCATTTGGATTTGTAACAATACTTTTGCGGCTTGCGAACCACCCATCACAGCAATCTTAGCATAAGGCCAAGCAACGATAAGTCGAGGGTCATAAGCCTTTCCGCACATCGCATAATTTCCTGCGCCATAAGAGTTACCCATCACGACACTAAATTTTGGAACAGTACTGTTAGAAACTGCACTTACCATTTTTGCGCCATCTTTGATGATACCGCCATGCTCACTTCGAGTCCCAACCATAAAGCCAGTTACGTCATGTAAAAACACTAGAGGAATTTTTTTCTGATTACAATTCATAATAAACCGAGCAGCCTTATCTGCCGAGTCAGAATAAATGACACCTCCGAATTGCATTTCGCCAGTTTTGGTTTTTACCACTTTTCGATTATTGGCAACGATGCCTACAGACCAACCATCAATACGAGCATAACCGCAAAAAATAGTTTTTCCATAATCACTTTTATACTCCGTAAATTTAGAATCATCAACTAAACATTTGATAATTTCCTTTGTCTCATAAGGCTTTGCGGGGTCATCAGGAAAAATTCCTAAAATATCTTCTACATTAGATTTTGGAGGTTTAGCTTCGGCTCGATCAAAACCTGCATTTTCAAATCGTCCAAATTTATCTACTAAATCACGAATCGTTTCCAAGCAAGTTTTATCATCAGGCATCTTATAATCAGTCACTCCTGATATTTCACTTTGCGTAGATGCACCTCCTAAAGTTTCCTTATCGACCACTTCTCCAATCGCAGCTTTTACCAAGTAAGGGCCCGCCAAAAATATAGAACCAGTTCCTTCCACAATCAAAGCTTCGTCCGACATGATAGGCAAGTAAGCACCACCTGCAACACAGCTTCCCATGATGGCAGCGATTTGAGGAATTCCCATTGCAGACATTCTTGCATTGTTACGGAACATTCTTCCGAAGTGTTCTTTGTCAGGGAAAATCTCATCTTGCATAGGTAAGAATACCCCCGCAGAATCGACGAGGTAAATAGTAGGTAAGCGATTTTCAATTGCAATCTCTTGAGCACGTAAATTTTTCTTTCCAGTAATCGGAAACCATGCTCCAGCTTTTACAGTTGCATCATTAGCGACAATCATACATTGTCGTCCTTTCACATATCCAATTCCAGTTACAACTCCACCAGCAGGACAACCGCCATATTCTTCATACATTTCATGTCCAGCAAATGCGCCTATTTCAAAAAAATAACTGTCCTCATCTATTAGATGTTCGATGCGTTCACGAGCAGTTAGTTTTCCTCTGTCGTGTTGTTTTGCAATTTTTTTCTGTCCACCTCCGAGATGGATTTTTTCTAAATGACTATTCACACGAGAGATCGCCATTTTGAAAGCATCCTCGTATTTTCGTTTTTCTAATTCTTTCTTTGATGTCATACGTTCAATAAAATTTTGAACGCCAAAATTACGAAAATAAAATGTGTTTAAGTGTATAAGTGTATA
>JALZVK010000018.1 GCA_023301005.1 Saprospiraceae bacterium
TATAAATACAGTATATAAATACAGTATATAACCTATAAAAAAAATCATTAACAATAATGATACATTTATATATTAAATTTACATATCCAATGGTATAGTTATTGCCTTTAATTTGTGACAACGCCTACATTTATACTTATCAGAAAACATAAGTATTAGTAAACACACACGCTTAGTTAAGGAGTTACTTAATAACATCCTTTAAAAAATTAAATGCAGGAGATCCCAAAATGAGACTAAAGAGTAAAATAATCTTTTTATTAATTATGTCAGTATGTATGCGTCAATTGCATGCTTCTGCAACTGCAATTGATAGTCTTATCTTAGCTCTTGAAAAAAACACCCCTTCCAAAAATCACAAAGAAACTTTAATCACCTACCAAAATCTAGGACATGAATATTTCCAAATAGAGGAATATGAAAAGTCTATATCTTTCCACGATAAAGCAATCGAAATAGCAAAAGCAATAGGCGATGATGAAGCTTTAATCCAAAGCTTAACGAATAAAGGAACTGCTTGCGCGCGCTTTAATTTATTTCCTGATGCTTTAGAAAACTATAATATACTTTTAGAAATGGATTCGAATATAATTTCGAATAAGACCAAAGCTGTTACCCATAATAGTATTGGAAATATATATAAGACTTTAGGCAAATATGATGAATCATTTGACCATCAAGTGCAATCTTTAAAAATTTATGAAACATTAAAAGATTCCTCAGGAATCGCTAAGATATATTATTCGTTAGGTAGCTTATTTTACTATCAAGATCAATTTGAGGAATCGCTCAAATATTATACTAGTGCCAAAAAAATAATTGACAAACAGAATAGTAATCCCCGTGGCAAGTATGCATGTATAGCAGCATTAGGTAGTCTTTATAATAAAATGGGTGACTTCGATACAAGTGCAAGTTATACTTTACAATCGCTTGAATTAGCTATCGAAATGAATTATAAAACGGGGATAGCTTATGGTTTAGGTAATCTTGCTGATGACAAATTAAGAGTCGAAGAATACAAAGAAGCTGAAAAATTATTTAAGCAGTCTATTGAAAAGAAAAAAGAGTTGAATGATATTTGGGGAGCGATTGGAAGTCTTCAAAACTTAGGGGAATTATATTTAAAAATCAATCAACCTAGGAAAGCTATTGCTAAATTAAAAGAAGCCGAATCACTTAGTATATCTATTAATAGTAAGCCTAGATTAATGTCTACTTATTTATCACTTAAAGAAGCTTATTCTCATTTAGATAATTCGACGCAATCTTTATTTTTTATGGAAAAATATGTCTCATTAAAAGATTCTGTCTTTAATGAAAAGATGGCAGAAGAGATGGGACAAACCAAAAATAGATATGAGATAGAACAAAAGGAAGCAGAAATCGCTCTACTCAAAAAAGATAATGAAATATTCGAAACGAATAAAGAATTACAAAAACTTCAAAAATATATTTTCATCATTATCATGCTTTTCTTTATGGTCATGAGTTATATTATTTATGGTAGATTAAAATTCCAACGCTCAACTAATAACTTATTAGAAGAAAAAAATGAAGAGATAAAAATTCAAAACTTGGAGTTGCAACATACTCAAAATCAACTCTTGGAATCTAATATTTTATTAGAAGACAAAAATTTACAGTTGGCTGATATGAATGCAGAGATTCATAATCAAAATACATTATTAGAAGATAAAAATGAGCAGTTGGCTGACATGAATAAAGAAATTCATAATCAAAATAAATTATTAGAATCTTCCAATGAAGACTTAGTTCAGTTTGCTTATGTGGCTTCGCATGATTTAAAAGAACCACTTAGAATGATTAGTTCTTATACTTCTTTATTAAAAAGAAAGTATAATAATTTGTTTGATGATAATGGTAGAGAATTCATGCACTATATTGTAGATGCTTCTGGAAGAATGGAAAATATGTTGACCGATTTATTGAGTTATTCTAGAGTGGGTACGCAAAGAGATGAAAAAGATTGGGTAGATATGGAGAACATTATGGTTATCGTGGAAGCTAATCTTAGAGCACGACTTCAAGAGGAAAATGCAAAACTTGTATTCAATCCTGATAACATGCCTGCTATCAAAGCTAACCGAACACACATGATTCAGCTATTGCAAAATCTAACTAGTAATGCTATAAAATTTAGAGGTGAAAGAGATCCAATTGTAACTATTGATTGCAAATATGATAATGAAGTATACACATTTTCAGTAACAGATAATGGAATTGGAATTTCAGAAGAGAACCTTAAAAAGGTATTCGAGATGTTTAGAAGATTAAATACTCGTCAAGAATATGAAGGTACTGGAATTGGATTAGCTACCTGTAAAAAGATTGTTACAAAACATGATGGTGATATTTGGGCAGAATCTGTTTATCGAGAATACACCACTTTCTTCTTTACGATTCCATGTCCTGTCGATTCTGATAATCCTAATCTTAAGCAAAAAGTATTTGCTACAACTGCTAACTCAGAAACTCCCAAGCAGACCGATAACCACCCAAATCCTCAACATATTTTATAAACTCTCCATAGAATTCATCATTTCCTACTGTCGCACTATCTCCAATTATAACAAGCTGTTTACGGGCTCGTGTCATCGCTACATTCATCCTTCTATAGTCTGACAAAAATCCTATCTCATTATTACCATTGGAGCGCACTAATGAAATATAAATCACATCTCGTTCTTGTCCTTGAAATCCATCAATCGTATTGATAGTTATAAATTCTTGATACGCTTCTATTTTTTCATCAGTTAATAATTCATCTTTGATATGATCGATTTGCGCTCGGTAAGGTGTAATGACTCCTATGGAAGGTATCTCTAAATCATTTTCTGCTAAGGTATTTACAAAGTTTAAAAAGTGTTCTCTAAGTATAAAATATTCACCTGAATTAAATTTACTTAAAGTCTCTTCATTTACCTCTTCTTCAAATCCTGCTCCCGCAGTATCTATAAATATAACAGGTTGAACATCTCCTTTGGGTAGCACCCAATTAGCGACTTCATCTGCTGCAACTAATTGATCACCATAGAATTGTGCATTTGAAAAACTCATAATCTTATCATTCATCCGATATTGCACATTCAAAAAACTAACTTCTGAAAACTGCTCTACACATTTTTCTAACAATGTAATTGCAAGTCCTTTTTGTTTGGCTTCCCTTGACTTTACAGTAGGTGGCAATTGAAATGGATCACCTGCCAAAACTACTTTACTCGCTCGACTAATCGGAATCCAAGTAGCAGGTTGAAGTGCTTGCGCAGCTTCATCGATAACGACTGTTCTAAATTTCATTTCTTTTAAAACAGGATGAACCGTATTAACCAAAGTACAAGCGATGACTTGAGCACCATGTAAAATTTCAGTCAACAATTTATCTTCCAATTGTTTTGCCCACTCTTGCAATTCTCTCGACTCTCGATAATTATCACGCCGCTCTTCTCGCTGTTGTCCTTTAAAATTTCGTTTATATTTTCGCGCTTTCTTTCGAGCTTCGGCAGCTTGAATTTTCACTTTTTTAATATGCTTACTATCAGGGTGAGCCGCCAACTGATGATCCAATGTCAAATTTAATAACGACTCATCTACTCTCGAAATATTTCCTATACGCACTACTCGCAATCCTTTATTAGATAATCGCTCTGCGAGCAAATCTACGGCAGCATTACTCGGAGCAGTTACCAAAACATTTTTTTCAGATTCACATAACAATTTAATTGCGTGAACAATAGTTGTCGTTTTTCCAGTACCGGGAGGTCCATGAACTATCGCAATATCTCTAGCTGCAAGGATATGTTGGATAGCTGCTTTTTGAGCATCATTTAAATAATCGTGATGCACAGTAGGAAGCTCATTAAATTGAGGTGCATGCTGTCCATGAAATAAACCTTTCAATTCTGCCAATCGATCGCCACTTGCTTTGATGACATTTTTAACTGCCTTTTCCATTTCCACATAAGTCCTTTCATCAAAAAGCAAATCAACACCTACATGTCCATAATGCAACCACGGCGGAATATCTTTAGCATTCAGCACAATCTTCATTTGATTCCTTTTCATAAATTGGATAACACCGCTGACTTTCTTTTCTTTCTTTTCATCGGTTCCAAATTTATCTTCGGAAGTAGAATATAACTCTACAGGCGTACCTGATTTAAATCGGTGAGGTTCATTAATTTGATTGGTACGTTCGACAACTACGAAAGCACGTTCGCCAAAAGTAAATCCTTCTTTTATGATTTGGAGTGGATGCCATGTCAATCCTTTCTCTCTTTTTTCTTTAATAGAAAGTTGAATCACCAATTGGCGATACCGTTCGAAATCTTCTTCTTTTTCTATTTTTAAAAGTTCGAGAAGGTAAGTGAGTTCTTTATTGATAGTGGCTGTCTGCATGGCGCAAAGGTAGCGAAGGGAATGAATATTTAAGAATGAAAATTAAATAATTTGACGAGTTAGCTTATTTTTTACCGCAGAGTTTTAATGGAGTTTATCGCAGAGTTACACAGAGTTTTTTTACTAAACAATCTTAAAATAGCACAGACTATATTACTATTTTTTCGCATCGTTTTATCAAAAAATGAACATTTTTATCTCAAAATCTAATTTATCAACAAGCTCTTACAAATAAACAAAAGTCGATAATCTCTCCTCCCTCAATATAATGATCTCTTTTCTCTCCTCTAAATAATTACGTTATAAAAAAGAATCGTCTAAGAATGAAAAGAAAAAGGAAAGGTCTTTATTGTCTTTGATTTAAATTCCTTAAAATTGCACTCGTTTTCAAATTAAGAAAAATTAGACATACATGATCAATTTCAACAACATCATTTTAGAAAAAATGGCTATCCACAAAGTGGGTAATAAATCTAAAGCCGAAAAGAATTTTTTCTCCGAAGTACTTTACCGTCCTGGTGCTGCTATCGAAGATAAATTACTCAAATATTTTTTAAGTCCTTTTAAAAAATTAGAAGAAACTTATCAATTCAATGCGCCTGAGAATGATACGAATACGATGTTTAATATGTCCAAAGGTTTCTTTGCCACTAAAGAGAATTTTTTGGAATTATCGCAACGTATCTCTCGACACCTCTACGATCAATCTAAGCATCAAAATATCAAACCTGGGGAAGTTTTTGTAGTTCATTTTTCCGAATTGCTTTATGGTGAGGAAATGGTGGAAGCGATTGGTGTATTTAAATGTGAGCGTAAGAATGAGTATATGCAAGTGAATAATGTGGATAGTGAGTTGCTCTTAAATTTCCAACAAGGTATTTCCGTAGACAAAATGGACAAAGGTTGTTTGTTATTAAATATCGAACAAGAAGATGGTTTTCGAGTATTGAGCATCGACAATAATTATTACGATACATCTTATTGGTTGCTTGATTTTTTAGATGTGATTCATGTTCAAGATGATTTTTATCATACTCGAAGTTACTTAGAGATGGTTGATAATTTCACTAAAGAAGTACTTGCACCTAAAATGGATAAAGCAGAACAGATTCAATTTATGAATGATTCTGTGGACTATTTTGCGAAGCATGAGACTTTTAACTTTGATGAGTTTGCAAGTGAGATTGCGCCTGAACCTGAAGTGGTTGCTGAGTTGAGAGATTATAAAAATGACTTCGCACTTCAAGATGTCAATGCTTTTCATATCGCTCCTGCTGCTATCAATAATGCAAAAAAGAAATTTAAAAATAATATCAAACTCGATAACGGAGTTTCTATCAAAATGAATTTTACAAATCCTGAAGAAGGTAAGGATATGGTGGAACGTGGATTTGATGAGGAGAAGGGATTGTATTTTTATAAGATATTTTTTAATGAGGAAATGGATTAGTTTTTTATCGGTGGACGGTTGACGGTCGCTTCGGTGGACGGTGGACGGTTGACGATCTAATTTTGATTCCTCAAATTTTAATATTCTCTTACTCCGTAAGTATATTGTTTTTTTCAAAAAATAAAAAAGCTCAAATATTCATTCTGAATATTTGAGCTTCCTTTTTTTATAAATCAAAATCAAATCGTCAACCGTCCACCGTCAAGCGAAGCGACCGTCAACCGTCCACCGAAAAAATCACTCATTCGTCACAAACAAATCATAATACTGCACATAAGTATTCATTGCACCATTATCTATTTTAATTTTCTTTTCTTTCATCCAAGTATCGAATAAGTTTTTTTCATCATCTTCATTAATCATCATCGTACTTGCTATTTCTATAAATTTCACCAAATGATGATTCATAGTTTTCGCAGGTGTACCTTCTAGCTTCCAAATACTTGAACCAAACTCTACTTTCGCATTTTGTTTTTGGAAAAAATCAACTAAGATTCGAGGACATTTTTTTCCCATTGCTTTTCCAAAATGCTGCGAGCGATTCATATAACTTTCATATTTTTCTATAAAAAATATATCAGAAGGTTCTTCAGGTACAAAATTAATCTCTGCATAATTTAAAGTCGTTAGCAGCGGTAATTTTTTTTCTAACAATACACTTCCGAAAACGCAAAACTGAGGAAAAGAAATCAAATCAAATGTCGCACTCGCCATCACCAAATCTACTTCATCCAAATTTACTACATCAACTAAATCTAAAAAAGAAGCAGTTCTATAAGTAATCTCAATTTTTCTTTCTTCTTTTGTCAAAATCAAAGCATCGCCTGAATACTTTGTTTGATACCCTTTTTTCTCTCCTTCCCTACTCAATCGTTTTAAAGCATATTCCGAAATATTTTCCTCCGTTTCAATAAAAATCCATTTTTGTTCAGCAGGAAATTTCTCAAAAAAGTATAAACAATTAGAACCTGTACCTGACCCAAGGTCAACTATAGTCATAGATTTTTTACCATAAAAATGATGGAAACAAGCTTGCTCTACTTTTTGATTTCGAGCTTTACTATCGTATTCGAATCGCTCATCAAACCAATGGATATTGGCTAAGGTGGCAGTTTTCATAAGTAGGATGTTTTAGTGAAGTAGTATCAATTTGAATTTCCACAAATGTAATTTATTTTTAATCTCTTGTACCAGTTTCAATACATTAAATTTATTTTTAATACATTTTCAATGAAATATTATGACATTTGGAGAGTTTTTTTTACTTGTTCTAAAAGAAGAGATTATAGAGTAAGGGTAATAAGTCTATTATCCTTTGAAACTTTGTTTCTTTATTTTAGAAAAAATTAACATACTTATCACTATCTTTTACGTCATAAAATTGTTTCTGTTCTATTTTTTGATAAAAAAATTGTTTCAAAATTTAATATTCTACTTATTATGAAAAAATCAATATTCATTTTAGTAATTGGACTTATGAGTCTTAATATGAGTTTTGCTCAAACTCAAGATGGTAATAATCTATCGAAGGAATTCGATTTATTACTTGGCGAATTAGAAAATACGATGCGTCAATTTGAAGGTCTTGTCGACGGAATTAATCAATTAGATACGCTTGATTTGAATGCTTTTGGTTTTGATATTGAGCGATTGGAAAAAAGCCTAGAAGGGAAAGATATGGACAACTTATCTATTGATGATATGATGGACCTTATGAAACTTCAAATGGAAATGATGGAAGATATCGATCTTAATGAAATCAATAAATTATTTGAAGGATTAGGTTTTACACCTCCTAATATGAATACTCCACGCTCAAATCCAGAAGATGGTACTGAGCCTGCCAAAAAGAAAAAGAAAAGAAAGACGTATAAATTATAAAGTGTATAGCTGATAAGGTGTATAAGTGTATAGGTTGACGAATCTTCTTTTCTACGATTTATCTCAATTATTAAGAAAGCATACAAGAAGATTCGTCAACCTATACACCTATACACTTTAACACCTACTACACATTAAACAACTTGGAAGTCGTAAATAAAGGAAATTTTAGAATACTAAAACCCTTTATTTACGGCTTTCTTTTTAATTTTGTCTCTTCATTTTTGCAACAAATGCAAAATTCTAATGTTTAGAAGTTATATTTGATTCTTCAAAAGTAAAATTATACGAATATGAATGTTTTAGATCAAGTTAGAGTTGTTGTATATCGAATAAATAAAAAAGGTTTAGAAATCTTTTTGGTTAATGAGGAAGATAGTTGGCAAATACCTACTGGTAAAATTCAGCAAATTACGCCACCTCATTTATTATCTGAAGAAAATTTAATAGAGCTTGAGCCTGTAAAAAATACAAATGGCGAGATGCAAAGAATACTTGCGGTAGAAGGTGACTGGCATGACATTCCATCTATCAGAGGAATCATCAAAGATGATGTACGTATCGTAAAAAAACAGATTAAACAACATATTCCTGGAATTGAGCAAGGGACATTTGTAGTTGTCAAAGAGGCATTTAAAAAAGTGATGCCTGAGGAATATGCTTGCTTAAAAGAACTAAAAGATATTATTGTAGATCGTAATCAAGCGAAATACATTTAAGATAAATCAATATTTAAAAGGTTAAAGAAGTGTAATGATTAATTTCATTACGCTTTTTTTTATTATAAACTCATGTTACGCAATTTATACAAACTTAATCCTCTAACTTAACTTTTTTCCTGATGAAAATAGGCAAGCTATACCGACTGGATATAGCTTGCCTATTTTCATCAAGGAAAAAAGTTGAGTCAGAGGGCTTTAAATATTTGCGTAACATCAG
>JALZVK010000019.1 GCA_023301005.1 Saprospiraceae bacterium
AAAATATTCTACCCGATGGTTTTTAGACAAAACCTTTGTCAAGTAAAATTGAAAACAAAAGCGACCGAAGGAAGTGTTGGTTTTAATTTTTACTTGACTTAAAAAAAGGTTTGTCTAAAACCAATATAAAAGTCCTAAGCAACAACAGTTATGAAAAACAATCTAGGTCTTATCTTATTTTTTTTATTGCTTGCAAATGTATTGTTAGCACAAAGTCCTATGCTTGAAAAAAAAGTAACTATCCAGTATTTTGATGTTAAACTGGAAGATGCTTTAGAAAATATCAGCAAGGATTATGATGTGAATTTTTCTTATAGTATTGACCGAATTTCTGTTAATCAAAAAGTAAGTGCTGATGTCGAAGATGCCCCGTTATCATTAGCTTTGGAGGATTTGTTAGAAGAAACAAATATTACTTATGCAGGTATCGGAGACCAAATAGTTTTGAAAGTAGATAGAAAAAAAATTGGCTTAAATACTCAACGAAAAAGTGTTCCTGTAAAAGTGGAAGTTCCTGTAGTGAAACCTCCTGTTATAGATATAATAATTCCTAAACCAATTGAAGTAGCTCAAAGAGCGTATGTTTTTATACCTCAAAAAATCGAATCATTAGAAATTGTAACAATACAATTACAAAAAAAAGAAAGTGTAATTGTTATGCCAGAAATGGTTGCGTTAGATTATGTCAAACCCAATAAAATTTTTGATTTTGAATTATTATACTCTGATGTTGAGATAGTATACTCTGAGCTCGAAATTTGTGTTAATGTTGATTTTGATTTTGATATTTTGCCTCTCTTAGAACAAAATGAAGATGTGGGAATATTAGCACAAGTGACATTGTTTGGTAGCCTAGGTACAAATTTGAATAATAACTCAACTACGACAAATAGATTTTCTGCGAATATTATTTATGGAAATAATGGAGGTGTCAATGGAACTGAAGTCGGTGGATTAGTCAATTCAATTGTCAATGATGTTAACGGAATTCAAGTTGCTGGTTTGGGAAATGTAGTTGGAGGTGATGTCAATGGAACTCAAGTCGGAGGAATATTTAATGTAAATAAAGGAGAGACGAAAGGTATACAAGTTGCCGGATTTCTGAATGTAGGAAGAAATACAAAAGGAATTCAAGCAGCAAGTTTGCTAAATGTATCAAGTCGTGGTTCGAATGGAATTCAAGCTGCTGGTCTCGGAAATATCGCAGGATCAGATTCCAAAAAAGGAATGCAAGCAGCAGGTTTATTTAATATTAATCGAGGGACGACTAATCTTCAAGTTGCGGGAATTTTTAATGTAGGAAATAAGGTAAATGGATTTCAAATTGGTTTAATAAATTTTGCAGATACAGTAGGTGCGTCGATTGGATTAATTAATATAGTGAGAAAAGGATATAATCGATTGGAATTGT
Organism: Saprospiraceae bacterium; assembly: GCA_023301005.1. Taxonomy (GTDB): domain Bacteria; phylum Bacteroidota; class Bacteroidia; order Chitinophagales; family Saprospiraceae; genus CAJQQY01. The sequence goes on from JALZVK010000019.1 coordinate 1,412, forward strand.
CAGGAGCTGAATTTTTAAATTATAACGTCGAATTAAAATTAGGTTCTCGGAAATTCTATAATATGTTTCACTTTGGTTTTGGTACAAGTCATATAAATGATAGCGATGTAAAAGCTATGGGTTTTGGTTATGGATTTGGAACAGTTATTCAAAATAGGAAATCTAGATGGTCTAATAATTTGGAATTATTAGCGACTCAAATTAAAGTAAATGATGTTTCAGAAATTGGACCTTCTACACCTCAAGTACATAAATTAAATTTATTGACTCAATTAAAATGGTCGTTGGATTCTCGGTTGGGTAGAAGAGTAAGTGTTTTTTTAGGACCTACATTTAATGTGATAACTTCAAAACATGCAGATTCTACAACTGGCGAATATGATTATAATGATATGATTCCATACACGATATTTGAAAAGAAAATTACTGGAAGCAATCCTATTTATTTCGGAGGATGGATTGGATTTAACGCAGGTTTAAGATTTTAATAATAAAACAAGTCTTTTAGAATAATATAAAAATTTCAAGAATTACTCATTTGAAAAAATGAAACGTCATCGTTTCTTCTGGGTTTTCTATGTCTTGAAATAAGATTCGTTTATAATAATTAGTTGACTTTTAATGTTGCTTCGACCGATAATTTCGATGACCAAAATTTAATGTTGCTTAGGGTGTGTTTATCGAAAGGTCGGAGCATTTTTTAAAACAATTTCAATGAAAATACAATTCAGCGAAGCTGAATGATTTATAAAAATTAAACAAAGCTTTTAAAATAGAAGAGCAATTTCTTAATAATAAAACTGAAAAAAATGAAAAAGTACTTAATGGTAATAGTAATGAGTTTGTTTGCTTTCCAAGCGATGGCTCAAGTAGAAACACTTTTTAATAGAGCACGAATAATAGGTGCTTTTGGTGGACCTATGATAGAGTATAGCCAATTCAAAGGAGATTATATTACTTCTTCTGGAGGTGGTGGTGCATTAATTCTTGATAACTTCTTTATAGGAGGTTATGGAATAGGAACTGTTGATATTCAAAGAATTATTGACAATGGAGATGAGTTAGAATTGGAAATTGGACATGGTGGATTTTGGTTAGGGTACACTTATAATTCTCATAAATTGATTCATGCTTTTGGAAGTGTAAAATTAGGTTGGGGTGGAATTGATCTAAGAATTGATGAGGAAGGCTACCGAGCTGATGATAATATTTTTGTAGCTACTCCTGAGGTAGGATTGGAGTTGAATGTTTTCCGTTGGGCAAAAATTGCAGCGACTGCTGGTTATCGTTTTGTAGATGGAGTTGACAATCTTTCAGGATTTGATAATTCTGATTATAGTGGATTTGCAGGGACTGTAACTTTTAGATTTGGTGGATTTGGAGATTGGAAAAAAGCTCGTAATGAAAGAAAAAGAAATAGAAGAGATAGAGATCGGTATGATGATTAAGAACATGTTTTTATAAAATATCCGTAGCACAGTTTTTAACTGTGCTACGATTTTTAGTAACCGCCAAACCTGACTGCCGTCAGGCAGGTTCAGTTAGCAGGTTGAAGATGAAAAGTAAAATTCAATATTGACGAACTCATTTTTCAATTCATCTTCAAGATTGTTTACAACCTGCCAAATGAAGCTGCTTGACGGCAGTCAGGTTTGGCGGTTACTTTTTTTGAAAAAAATATTTTCCATAACAATAGTTTTACATTTTTTTGAAGAATCAAAAAAATAGATGCTGACTATTTTTTGACAGCCATAACTATATCAAAAAACGAACAAAAATCTATTTCAAATCAAATCAAATTATAGAACCGAATTTTAAAAATTAAAAAACTGAATTATGAAAAATTTAAAATTAATTATAATCATTTTAACGACCCTATTTTTAATCACTTCATGTAGCGACCAAGGGAATAATGGTCTATTCAATTGCATCAGAGGAAACTCCTTCCTAAATCTGCGGTAAAAACAAACAAGTCATGAGTAAATTTACTCTTCTTCCAAAATTGTAACAATATCCTCACGTCCATCCAAAGTCTTCGCAAAATCCAATCCCGCTTGCGCTTCCACACCTTCCTCTAATAAACCAATCACCCAATCTTTTCGATTAAAATGAATCGCCCATTCGATAGGCGTTTTGCCTTCCGTATTTTTATTTAAATCAATTTTATGTTTTGCTAAAACAGGGAGAATTCCAACCGAACCTTTTTCAATTGCTTTCACCACAGGCGACATTCCTTCCTTACCACCGAAGTAAGGATCAGCACCAGCAGCTAATAATAAGTTCAACATTTTAGGGTCTTTATATGCGAGGAAAGTTGGACTCAATATTTGGTCAGGATTGTTGAGGATGATAGTATCTTCCTCTGTATGTTTTTCCAAAATGAACTCAACTAATTTATGAGCATTCGTACTTACCGCAAGTGTCAAAGGCGAGTGACGTTGAGTAGGAACGAGTAGTCCGACATTAGCACCTTTCTTGACTAACTCAACAACAGCTTTTGTGTTTTTATGAGCGATGGCAGCGAGTAAGGGAGAAGTTTTTAATTCACTATCAATCTCATTGACGTTTTCAATTTTCTCTAAAAAAACATCGACGCCAGCGTCGTCACCTTTTTGAATAGCAGCGATTAGGGAATATGTAAAACCTTTGTTATCAGTATTGTAAGTCTTTTCGATTTTATTAGTAGCAACAGCGGCAGCTTGTTTTTTTGCAAACTCATTTTGTTTAGCTTCAGCATTTGCTTTTTCTTCACGGTCTTTTTGAGCTTGGTCAGCTTTAGCTTTTAGTTCTTCGTGCTTAGATTTATCTTCTTCGACTTTTTCTTTTTTCTTTTCTTCTTTATGATTTTGCATCATATTGAGCAAGTCCACAAATCCTTTTCGTTTAGCCTCTTCTATCGGAGTAATTCCGTTAGGTTCTTTTCTATAAATATCTGCGCCAGCATCTAACAATAGTTTTACGTATTCTTCATTTTTCCAAGAGACAGCTTTATATATTGCAGATTCACCATCTTTTCCAGGAAGATTTGGATGAGCTTTTCCTGAAAGTAAAATCTTAATGATAGTTGTATTATTATTGTCGATAGCGATAGGTAATGCTCGACGATTGATACCATCTTGTAAATTAGGATCGAGTCCTGCACTAACACAACGAGCGACTAACTCTTCATCGTTTTTGTTGACTGCATTAATTAAATCGTGAATTTCAAGGTTTAATTTGTCAGAAAGAAATTGACCACCTTTTTTAATAAATTTTCCAGTTTTTTTGAAAAAGTCTTCTGCCATGATTCTATATTTTTTTGTAAAAATATGATTTAATTTGATAAGAGCTAAATTTTAAAACAACTTCGTTTTCTAATTTTAAATAAAAAAATAAATACCTTAGAGTTAATTATGAGGACATAATTATTGATAATCATCTCTGTCAAAAAAATGTCTTCCTGCTTATAGTACTTTAGACAATTTTATCAATAAGTAAACAAACTATATCTCACTACATGAAAAGTCTCGACAAACAAAAAATCAAACTTGTAAAAGGAAAAAAAGAATACTTCAAAGGTATTGGAAAAATAAAATATGAAGGACGAAAATCCGACAATCCTTTTTCTTTCAAATGGTATAATGAAAAGCAAAAAGTAAATGGCAAATCCATGAAAGACCATTTCCGATTTGCGATTGCTTACTGGCACACCTTCTGCGGAACTGGTGGCGATCCATTTGGAGCACCTACTAAAAATTTCCCTTGGTTAGAAAATCCTGATCCGATACAAAGTGCAAAAGATAAAATGGATGCTGCCTTCGAATTTATAACAAAAATAGGCGCACCTTTTTATTGTTTCCATGATGTCGATATGGTCGATGAAGGCGCAACTTTGGCAGAGTCAGAAACTCGATTGCAAACACTTACGGACTATGCTTTGGAAAAACAAAAAGCATCAGGTGTTCAGTTGCTTTGGGGAACGGCAAATCTTTTTTCTCATCCTCGATATATGAATGGTGCAGCTACAAATCCAGATTTTAATGTAGTGGCGTATGCAGGTGGTCAAGTGAAAAATGCCTTGGATGCAACTATCAAATTGGGTGGTCAAAATTATGTATTCTGGGGAGGTCGAGAAGGTTATCTTTCTCTTTTAAATACGAACATGAAAAGAGAGATAGACAACCTCGCTCGCTTTTTACATATGGCAAAAGACTATGCTCGTAAGCAAGGATTCAAAGGAACTTTCTTTATTGAACCTAAACCTTGTGAACCTTCTAAACATCAATATGATTATGACTCCGCAACTGTAATTGCTTTTCTAAGAGAGTATGATTTGTTGAAGGATTTTAAATTAAATTTAGAATTTAATCATGCAACGCTTGCAGGTCATTCGATGGCACATGAGATGCAAGTTGCAGCTAATGCAGGTTTGCTAGGTAGCCTCGATGCTAATAGGGGAGATTATCAAAATGGTTGGGATACTGACCAATTTCCAAATGACTTATATGAGTTGACAGAGTGTATGTTGATTTTATTACAAGCGGGTGGATTGAAAGGTGGAGGTATTAATTTCGATGCCAAGACTCGTAGAAACTCAACTGACTTAGAAGATATTTTCCATGCACATATTGGAGGAATGGATGTGTTTGCAAGAGCATTGTTAGTAGCTAATGATATTTTGCAAGAATCGAAATATAAAGATTTATTAGCGAAACGATATTCTACTTTTGTTAGAGGAAATGGGGCGAAGTTTGCGAAGGGAAAACTTTCGTTGGAAGATTTGTCAAAAATTGCTAGTAAGAATGGAGAACCTGATATAATAAGTGGCCAGCAGGAGATGTTTGAGAATATTATTAATCAGTATATTTAAAAAATAATAATTTTAATAATTAAAAAGAAAGACCCCAACGGGGTCAAATAGAATAGCAAGGGGCAACGCCCCTTCAATAATAACAATATATTTACGTAAGCCCTGAAGGGGCGAAATATCTTACTTACTGTTTCGCTCTTTCAGAGCTTCCTTCTAATTTGTTTTTTTTTCAAGGGGCGTTGCCCCTTGCTATTCTGTTAAACCCCGTTGGGGTTAGCTTACCAAGCAATTTTAATAAGAAAAACCCATATAGCATTCGCTATATGGGTTTCCTATTTATAAAATAAAACAATACACTTACGGAGTAAGTGAAAAGGTAAATGTGGAATAAGTTGAAATCACCGCTGTATCATAACCTTCCGACTATACCTCGAATTATCCGCAATAAATGAAACCAAGTAAACTCCATTTACCCAATCAGAAGTATCAATAAATTTTCGACCACCATTACCATTATGAGTTTTTAATTGTTGACCTATCATATCAAAAACTTGAATTTCGACATGCATCAAACCATCCCATTCCACCGTCAAAAAGTTATCAGCAGGATTTGGAAAAACTTTAAAATTATTTTCATTCATCGGATCGATAGTCGAAGTAATCATATCACAAAGCGTTGTATCAGGTTCCAATTCAATCCAACCTTTAGGACTCAAATCTTTTCCATCAAATGCCAAAAAGTTAGTAGGATAACGCTTCAATCTAAAAGTCAAATTATTATTGATAGAAAGTATATCACCTTGAGTCGCAGGGCTGCCACCATTCAATGGCGTTTTATATTCCCATACAATTTCATTGTTAGGAGTCAACTCAACCGTATAACCCCAACGCCCAGAAGTAACTAAATAATTTCCATTAGGCAAGACTTGGACACTTGACAAACCAGTAGAATGAATCTCCGTAGGAGTAGGATGAGTGATCGTAACATCAAAATCAGTTGGTAAAAAAGTTCCAGTAAGTCCGCCCGTCAAATCATAATCCCATTCATACATATCCCAACCTGGATTAAAAATATTCGCAGTAGAAAAATCAGCACCAACTTGATTATTGAAAACGGCAATCTTTCCATAATGAGGATTAAATAAATCTAAAAAGTCATCGACCCAATGCGCATCATGTTGGAAAAATAATTGTTGATCAGTAGCATCTCCATTTTGATATACCACAGGATTTCCCCAACGAAATAATAAGTCGCCACCTTTATTTCCAAAACCTCCAGTATGACCTGCAGCTTGTGTCGTCGTCGTCGTATGGTCAATAATTATCACTTCATTGAAGTAAGGAACACTTAATAGAATTTGGTCAAGTTCCGCATTATAATCCAATGCGTTACCATGCATCCAATCAGGATGACCGTCAACTCTTCCATAATTTACATCAATCAATTCAGGATGGTCAGCGACGACTCCAAAGTTATCAGCATTAGGATCAAAATCTTGAATCAAGTGATCCCAAGCATGCCATTCCCAAATGATATTATCAGTAGCTGGATCAATTTCAAAAATCCAATCAGGCCAAATTTCATTTTGAGCTAGCGTCGAAGTATCTCTTCCTGCTTGCACACATTCTGCAGCAGTTTTGAGTTCCCAAGCTAAGGCGATGATCGTACCTTCGGGCGTAACTGCAAAGTCATGATGTAGTCGATTAATCGAATTATTCATTTCAAAATCCCAAATCAAATTATTATCCCAATCTCGAATTTCCAAAATAGCACCACCACCACCTGCCCATATTGGATCATTGGCAACTGATGCATCTCGCTTCGCTTTGTACAGCAAACCATCTTCAGTTATATAAGCCATATTGGCTGGTCGCCAATTGGCATCGTCTTCCCAAGTGTGTACGATTTCTCCACAATTATTTAACAAATAAACATGAGGTTGATTACTTGGATATATTAAATTGTAACCGTCATAAGATTGGGCTGGCTCGTAGCTGAGTAGTCCAACTGTATTTTGTGCATTTAAAAAAGGAAGGCTAACTCCTACGTATAAAAAGAAAAATAGTATATATTTTTTCATAGAGTAAATTTTACAACTTTTGTCATACCATATAATAACTACAAATTTATCCTATAAATATTTCTTATCTATCTTTTTGAAGACTTTAATAAAAAAAAGACAGGGAGATGATATTTATTTAAAAAGAACTTCATGAAATTCTTACAACTAAAAATAATTTCATTTGTTATTTAAGATGACAAACAAACTCAATTTTAATGATTAAAATTGCTGTTGTTTTTATTCTTTATGGAGTAAGTTAAAGAATCCCTAGATCTTTAATTACTTCATTGATTCTAAATTGATTTTTTTAATGAAACAGACTATGAACCGCTTAATGTTCATTGTAATTCTAATGTTTTTAGGAAATATTGCAATGACTCAAAGCTTAAAAGGAGTTATTTTAGACCAATCTAAAACTCCGATTTCCGATGCTTATATTTTTCTAACTTCAGGCGAAAATGATGCGCTTAGTAATGCTATTGGGAAATTTGAAATCAAAAATGTAAAGCAAGGAGATATTCTAATTGTTAGTTTTCTAGGATATAAAACTTTGCAACATATTGTCGATTCTATAGACCTTACTACAGAAGTTGAGTTAATATTGGAAGGAGGTGCATTTGATTTGGATCAAGTAATCGTAACCAACTCGACGAATGCGATTAATACAATTTCAGCTATTGATTTGAAAATAAATCCAGTTAGTTCCTCTCAAGAAGTTTTACGAAAAGTCCCTGGTTTATTTATCGGGCAACATGCAGGTGGTGGTAAAGCTGAACAGATTTTTCTTAGAGGATTTGATATTGATCATGGAACGGACATCGCTATCAATGTGGATGGGATGCCTGTCAATATGGTTTCTCATGCGCATGGACAAGGCTATGCTGATTTACATTTTTTGATACCTGAAACAATTGAAAATATTGATTTTGCCAAAGGTCCTTACTCTGCCAATCATGGAAATTTCACTACGGCTGGTTATGTAGATTTTAAAACCAAAGACAAATTGGATGAAAGTACATTTGGTTTAGAGTATGGACAGTTCAATACTTTTAGAGCTTTCGGAGCTTTTGATTTATTGAAAAATGTTGAAGGGCAAAATGCATATATCGCTTCAGAATATTTGCTTTCAGATGGTCCCGTAGAGTCACCTCAAAATTTTAGTCGATGGAATGTAATGGGTAAATATTTGATTGATTTGAAAAATGAAGATCGATTATCAGTTTTGTTTTCTCACTTTACAAGTACGTGGAATGCATCGGGACAAATTCCTCAGCGGCTTGTCGATCAAGGTATTATCACTCGATGGGGAAGTGTAGATGATACGGAAGGTGGCAATACGAGTAGAACAAATTTTAACATTGCTCATACAAAAGTTTTTAATGATAAATCATTTTTAAAAACGAATGCATATTATAGCAACTACGATTTTGAGTTGTTTTCAAATTTTACTTTTTTCTTAGAAGACTCAATTAATGGAGATCAAATCCGCCAACATGAGCAAAGAAATATTTTTGGATTTAATTCTACTTTATTTCAAAATCATAATTTAGGAAATACAGGATTGGAGATGAGTTATGGTTTAGGTACTCGGTATGATAATATCAATGACAATGAACTTTCGCATACATTGAATAGAGAAAATACTTTAGAGCGGTTTGCTTATGGAGATGTGGATGAGGCTAATTTTTATAGTTTTTTAAATGCCAAATTTGATTTTGGAAAATGGATAATAAATCCCAATCTTCGATTGGATGTTTTTAATTTTAATTATAAAAATAAACTATTAACGGAATCACCAACTTCATCAAAATCTAAATTATTCTTAGCTCCAAAACTTAACGTCATTTATAATCCTAATAATAAATGGCAATTGTTTTTTAAATCAGGCAAAGGATTTCATTCCAATGATGCTAGAGTGATTGTGGCTCAAGATGCAAAAGAAATTCTTCCCGCAGCTTATGGAGCAGACTTGGGAACAGTTTGGAAACCTTTACCAAGGCTTTGGTTAAATACCGCACTTTGGTATTTATTTTTAGAGCAAGAATTTGTTTATGTAGGTGATGCTGGAATAGTAGAACCAAGTGGTCGATCGGTAAGAAGAGGAATAGATGTTGGCGTTCGTTTTCAATTATCCAAAAGATTATTTTTCAATAGTGATTTCAATTATACTCATGCTCGATTTATTGATGAGGCGGTTGGTATGAATAGAATTCCTTTAGCTCCTGAGTTAACTTCGGTCGGTCGATTGTCGTATCAAAATCAAAAAGGTTTTACAGGAAGTTTGAGTTATAGATACATCAAAGACCGTCCTGCCAATGAAGATAATTCAATTGTAGCAGAAGGTTATTTTATTGTAGATGCTAATGCGAGTTATACATTTAAAAATATTTCAATAGGATTCAATATTGAAAACCTATTCAATAGAGAATGGAATGAAGCTCAATTTGCAACAGAGTCAAGATTGCAAAATGAAGTAGAGAGTGTTGAAGAAATTCATTTTACTCCAGGTGTTCCTTTCTTCTTTAAAGGGAATGTGAAATATTCTTTTTAAAAAAATAGTACGGAATTTTAAACAACTGTAAAGTTTATGATTCTTAGAGAATACTGTGACTCTAAAACTTAAGTTTTTATTTTTAACACATAGGCACATAGAACACATGATTTTTAAATTTTTTCGGAGAAAAAAAAGCTATGTGACTATGTGTTAAAAATAAGATTGAGGATCACTTTTACTCTCTTTGTCTAAGAACCATAAACTTTACAGATGTTTAAAATTCCGTTTTCTATTTTTAAGATTACTTGCCTTTTTTAAAACAGTATGACCTCTCTGAGGTCAGAAATATTAATTTACTTTTTTACTAACATACTTTGACCACTCTGTGGTCATTCACATTTATTCGATGACCACAGAGTGGTCAAAGTATGTTAGGTTTTAAATTAAAAAGAATACCGACCTCAGAGAGGTCGTACTGTGTTTTGAATCTAAATTAACCTCTAAAATAACTATGCGCCTCAGAAGTAAAAACCACCTTCGGTTTTATTTTAGCGACAAATCTTTTGTTAGTAGAATGTTCCTCATTGAAGAAACCAATGATGCTAGGTTCAAGTACTCGCTTACCACATAACAATGCTCTTGCAGCTTCGATACTTTCTTTGTCACCTCTATCACCACAAGGGTCAAATCTAAATAGGCGACTACTAATTCCTGAGAATTGCTTCTTTTGATAAATAACATCTTCAAGAGAATTTGGATAATACTTGGAATGGACTCGGTTCAGAACCACATTTCCTACTCGTAATTTTTCATTGTAGGACTCGCCACTAGCTTCGGAGTTGATAACGCTTGCGAGTAAAATTAAATCTTCTTGTGGTTGACATGGAGAATCGGCAAGGGATTGAACTTGTGCATCTACAAAAATAGATAAGCACATCAATCCCAAAATTGGGAAAAATTTCATGATATATGTTCATGTTTAAGCTTCCAATACCTACCTAGAGTCAGAAATTTCTTTAACAGAAATTCTATTATCTAAATGTTGGTATGGTTACTTCTTTCGGCTAATGGGTTGATATGTTTCGAAGAAAGAAGTGGAAATATGTTATGGAATTAATTATTTCAGATTCTATATTTGAACCTGATTTTTTTTAAAACAAGATTACTTTTTTAAATAAGGATGCTAGTTACTATTTTATTGTAGAATAGTTTCAATTTTAAATGTTAAAAATAATATTAATATTTAACTTTGTTAAGTTTTTTGATTTTAAATAATTGATAATCAGTAAGTTAGATGTGTTTGTGTTTTTTAATATTTTTTCAAAAAACTAAAATCAAAATAATATTGACGAAATATATATATCTTAAATCAAGCGGATTTTCGCTCGAATTTATACCCTTAAAAATCCAAACAAGTTAGATCGTCCAATCCGCTATAATCCGCTGCCGACAAAGGTAGGTTCTATCAAATCTATTCGACTTTTTATTTATTTTTACAAAAAAAAATCATGCTACAAGAAAAAATAAAATCCTTAGCTCATAAATACTATAAAGATGCGATTGCCTTACGAAGACATATTCATCAAAATCCAGAACTTAGTTTTCAAGAAGTAGAAACTGGAAAATTCATCGCAGCACAACTCAAAGAAATTGGAATTCCTTTCCAACATGGTGTTGCCGAAAATGGAGTAGTAGGTTTGATTCAAGGAAAAAAGAAAGGAGCAAAAAGTAAAAATAAAGTCGTCGCCCTTCGAGCAGATATTGACGCACTTCCTATTTTAGAAAAAAACAAAGTTCCTTACAAATCTAAAAATGAAGGTATCATGCACGCCTGTGGACATGATGTACATTCTTCTTCATTGTTGACGACGGCTCGTATTTTAAATGAAGTCAAAGAAGAATTTAGCGGAGCTATAAAATTAATATTCCAACCTGCCGAAGAGAAAATGCCTGGCGGTGCAAGTATCATGATCAAAGAAGGTGTACTCGAAAATCCTACTCCAAAAAGTATCTTTGGACAACATGTACATCCACCACTAGAAGTTGGAAAAATAGGAATGCGTCCCGGTATGTATATGGCATCTGCTGATGAATTATATTTGACAGTAAAAGGTAAAGGAGGACATGGTGCATTGCCTCATAGTTGTATTGATCCGATTTTGATTACCTCACATATTATAGTTGCGTTGCAACAAATCGTAAGTAGAAATGCAAATCCAACAACGCCTTCGGTAGTTACATTTGGAAAAATAAATTCAACTGGCGGAGCCACGAACATCATTCCTAATGAAGTAAAAATACAAGGTACTTTCCGAACGATGGATGAGAAATGGAGAAAGGAAGCACTTCAACTCATGTCGAACATGGTCAAAAATATGGGTAAGGCAATGGGCGGAAAAGCGCAATTAAAAATTGTACATGGTTATCCATTTTTAGTCAATGATGAACCATTGACGATGCGTGCTCGAAAATCAGCCGAAGCTTATATGGGAAAAAATAATGTAGTCGATTTGCCCATCAGAATGACTGCTGAAGATTTCTCTTATTACTCTCAAAAAATGCCAGCCTGCTTTTATAGACTTGGAACGGGCAATGCTAAAAAAGGAATTACTTCGCCTGTACATACCAACACATTTAATGTAGATGAAAAATGTCTAAAAATAAGTACAGGATTGATGGCGTGGATGGCAGTTGAGGAATTGGTTTACATATAGAACTCATATATAAAACTCATAGAAAAGATTGTCTACCTTTGAAAATCAACTGTTTATCGAATCTTTATATTGGAATGTAAATCTATTGTTACCTTCAATATTGTGAGATTATTCATTATTTCATTCTTAATTATTCATTACCAATGTTAACTGTATTAAAAATAATCAAGGAAGCTATCGTTCAAGCATTTCAGCAATTAGCAGGGAGCAAGTTGCGTAGCTTTTTGTCATTGTTGGGGATTATGATAGGTATCTATTGTATCATCATAGTATTGTCGGCGGTAGATTCATTGGAGACTAATGTAAGAGGAAGTTTTGATAAGCTAGGCGATGATGTGGTATATGTACAGACGCAACCTTGGGATGAAGATCCAGGAGCAAGTTGGTGGAAATATTTTCGTCGACCACTACCAAGTTTTAAGGAATTTGAATTAATAAAAGAAAAAGTAAAAGGAGCAGAGCTAGCCTGTTACTCCTCAACGATAGGAAGTAAAACTGCCAAGTATCGTTCGAATAGTGTTTCAGGAGCTGTACTCGTTGGTGGTACTTATGACTTCGCTGAGATGTATGATGTAAAAATGGAAAAAGGAAGATTCTATACACCATCAGAATATGAGTCAGGAGTGAACAAAGCAGTTTTAGGTCATACTGTTGCGAGTGAATTATTTGGAACAATAGAACCAGTTGGAAAAAGAATTAGTGTCAATGGAAAAAAATTAGATGTCGTAGGAGTCATAGAAAAAGGAGGTGAAGATTTAGTTCAAATTATGCAAATGGATGAAGTGATTTTGATTTCATATAACACAGCAAGAAAGTTTGCTAAGGTCAGCGAAAATCATAGAGGTTCTATGCTCGCAGTAAAAGCAAGAGATGGTGTGGAAATGGAAGATTTGGAAGATGAAATTACAGGAGTGCTCCGAGCAAGTAGAAGATTAAAACCAAGAGAAGAAAATAATTTTGCTTTAAATAAATTAACTATGTTGAGTGGCTTACTCGATGGTTTTTTTGGAGTGATGACTTCTGTGGGTTGGGTGATTGGAGGATTTGCATTATTAGTTGGAATGTTTAGTGTAGCGAATATCATGTTTGTTTCTGTAAAAGAACGAACCAATATTATAGGTATCAAAAAAGCATTAGGAGCGAAACGTTATGTCATCCTTTTAGAGTTTTTGATAGAGGCAATTATATTATGTTTAGTCGGTGGAGCGATAGGATTGTTTTTTGTGATGTTGACTTTAAAAGGTGTTTCTTCTATAGAGTCGATGGCATTTGATATGTATCTATCTTATGACAATATGATTTTTGGAATTTCTGTCTCTGTATTTATAGGTGTTTTGGCTGGATTGATTCCAGCATTTTTAGCTGCTAAAATGGATCCTGTAATTGCGATTAGAAGTAAAGGATGATGCAGCGAAGCTGCGATTCAATGGAAAATTAAAAATGGAAAATTCCTTCTAATTTGAAATTGATTTTTTGATGTTAATTCAGATTTATACGAAAATTTTCAATTTTTAATTTTCCATTTTTAATTATCAAATGCAGCTCCGCTGCATTATATTCCTTATTTTGTAGATGAAACAAATAACATCTAATATGAGAATATATTCCTTCCTGATTTTTTTTACTATTCTTCTTTTTTCTTCTTGTGATTTTTTACAAAAAACATCAGACGTTCTTTCTGAACCTAATCTTCCTTCTTCAACTTACAATACAGGTACTGCTAATTTTGAATATTGGAAACATGCGCCAATGCATGTTGGCGATTATCAACCTGTTACATTTCAAGTGAAAGCTACTGATAATCAGTTAGTTACAAAAGTTGAATTGTACATTTATCAATATACATTATTCAAAGATGCAGAAGGTTTACCTTCTAAAAGAAAATCAGAAAATGGACAATGGGGATTAGCTAAGACTTGGGAAATGAATGAAATTTCAAAAGAGGTATCATTAGAATATGAATACACCGCAGGCTTCCCTCCACAATCCAATGTGGAATATATTTTTAAAATAATAAATAATAACAATGAACTTACGGAACGGTTTGCCATGTTCGATGCAGGAACTTCTCCGTGGGAAAATGATAAAATATTATTGTACTCCGCTTCTCGAAAACCACTTAGTCAAACGATCAATCTTTGCTTTTTTCCTGATATAGATTTTAAGAAAAATTGGAGTAGTTTTTTAAATCAAACTAAAGACTTGATTTATCAAGGCTATCATGCTAACAATATGATTACGGAGCATAAAGAGATGTGGAGTTTTTATTATACTCGTCAAGAAGCAGATGGTTATGAGATGTTAGTCAACCCTGGCAACGATGATGCTTTTCCTCAATTTATGAAAGATGAGATGATTATAGGAGTAGATGCTTATGGATTATTGCATAGTGATGTTTATCCAGATAGAACTTATTTTAGAACGAGTTTTAATTTTTTAGCATCGAATGTTTTTACTACCGAAATCTTTAATTATGGAACTGCGGTACATGAGACTGGACATGCTATTTTTAGATTAAGTGATGAGTATGATGGTTGTGCTTGTTTTCAATCGGAGTTGGGTTCTAATGTTTTTGCGACTATTGAAGAGTGCGATGAATTTAATGAAACGCATAATTTTTCAAATCCTGAATGTAATATTTTAAAAGGTTATAATGACCAACCTTGGTACTCACCTGAAAAGAATATTTTATTTCGAACGGAGCAAGAATGTAAAGATTTTAATATTGCAAATGGATTTCCAAAAGATAGTTGTCAATTATTTTCAGATGCCAAAGGGAATTGGTTTCGTGCACATAAAGGAGTTTGCATTATGCAAGACGATGGCGATCGGATTCCAAATTCTTTTCAAAGAACTTGTCAAATTCCAATTCTAAATTATTATGCTGCATTAGAAAATACAGTTGCTGCCGTTCCTGATAATTTACCTCCGAGTATTTTAGTGAATAATATTTATGGTTATGAAGCAGTAGTTTTGGTAGAGCTTACTGAAAAAGAAAATAAGGAACATCATATGAAAGTGGTAGACTTAAGATATGGAGTACCTTCTAAAAATATTTTGAAAGGACGAGCTATCGATCTTTCCTTTGTAAGTGAAAAGGGGGAAATGATACAGCAAGTCAGTTTAGATAATCCTTCTCATGTTTTATTTCATGGAGCTAATGGAAATGAAATTGAAGATATGGGACATGGTTCATGTATAGTCGCAATTCCTTTTAATAAAGATTTGGCAAAAGTATCAATGGATTTTAAAAAAATTGCTAACCGAGATATAGCAATAAGAGGAAGTGTCGAAAAACCTAAAATGGAATTCGATATTGCTAAAAGTGTGGAAAGTCTGTATTTAGAATTTATAAATAAATAGTAATATCAATCTTGATTGATAACTATAAAGACACATATATACAAGTTCGCAAAAGTTGAAAAAATGCAAATCATCAAATATTCTTTAATTCTATTTTTATTAATTGGTTGCCAAAATTCTGAGAAAAAAGGAATAGTGGTGAAAAAGGAAATTGGATTATTGGAAGGTGATAGCTTCAATGCAGAAGATAGTTTATTCTTGGAATTAATCAACAAAGAAGTAATTAGAGATGCTGAAGAAAAAAAATACATTTCTAATATTTCTAAATTGAAATCAATAAAATTAATCAATTGTGATTCGAAGAGTATTCACTACAAAGACATGATTGATAATAAAGCTATAGAGTTCAAATTAAGCCTCAAAAAATTTGACAAAGAGATTCATACCATAAAATACATTAATGATATGATTGATGAAAATTGGTGTGAATTAATTGACGGCAAAGAACCTTGGGGTGGAATTTATGGGCATCCAAAAACAGAAATTGACAAGATAGAAGTTGTAATTAATGGAAAGTCGATAGAAATGAAAAACGAATTGAGTGATGTTTTCGATTTTCAAATGTGTGAATTTGATTACAGAATATATTTCAATCCGAATCCACTTTTAAAATACGACAAAGAAAACGAGGTATTTTATCTTTATATCAAAGGAGGAAATGCAGCAGATAATTATTTCGGAAAATTCGTTTTTGATGAAAACCAATTCATAAAAAGATATTTATTGCACTATGGTCAATTAAGTGAAACGGGTTCATTCAAAATGAATTTTAAAGGATTTTAAAAAAGAAAACTTGTAAAGAATACATGTGTGTAAAGTTTATTCATATTGAACAATTTTGTAACCTGTCCTAAATAAGTAAAATAAATAATTTCCTAAAAAATCAAACAACTCATCCAAGTTCCACTAAGCATGTGACATGCTTAGTGGAACTTTTTTTTTCTAAAATAGAGTTACTACTATCTTTTGGTATGATATTTATTGGTAATATATGAATCTGAAATACATTCTAAATATTTCACATATAAAGATGTATTTTCTAAAACAATTCTAAAAAAAGAAGGTAAAACTTCTAATACCAATCTTACTAAAATTTTCCAACTAACAAATTACGACCTGCAATCTTCTATTCTTTTTTAATACTAAAAGAGATATGAAGAGATCTTTTATATACATCCTTATACCAGAATTATTTTCTAACAATTATTTTTTTTAACGAAATAAAATGATGAATAAATTTACATTTTTTCAGAAACACATCAGCTTAAAAGAAAAAACAGTAAGAAGTACTATTCTTTTATTATTAGTATTTTTTTCTGCACAAAATTTTCTTTTTGCAGAAGGGTCAGTTGATTTTATAAACGACCCCGGTAAACGCCTTTTTTATTGGGCAAATGAAAATCAACAAATTAAAGTATTTGCAAATGAAGGTGAGTTTCTTAATATCGGCGCGAGTCATATTGGGATTAATGGTGGTTATATGGAAATCTATAGACCAGATGGAACACTTGCAGGAACTTTTGATGGTACTGGTTTAGGTACAGGAATGGGAATTATCAATAATAATACTGAGGAGTTGAATGGACCAATTGGTTTAGGGGGTGGTTATATCCCTGTAGTACAACCTGTTGGAATTGGCGAAGGAGGAGTATGGTCAGTTGTATTTAGTTTTCCTAATTTACTACCTGTTACTTCTACTTATCCTTTTACTAATCGAGAGAATAGTGAGCCTTGGAATAGAATAACTCACCAACCTACTGAGTGGGCAGTTACAGCATGGGATGTAACAGTAAGTACTGGAGCTTCGGGTTTTATGGGAGGAACTTTATTGACTGGTAGAGTTTATACTAATCAATATAAAGCTATCATTTTTGGAAACTCATTATCTACTTCTCCTACATTCTTTATGATGTCGAGAGAAGGAATTCAATACCAAATTGACTTTAATGATATTGATCCTTATGGATTTGATTTTGCTGCAAACACATCAGGTATAGTTGATCATAATGGACAACCAACATATAGTTCAAAGGCAACTACTGATTATACTGTTTCTGATGATCCTTCAACATGGACAGCAGGGGATTTTTATATTTACGATCCACAATCTCAGGATAGAGGATTATTAGGTAACTATAAAATATTTTTCAATACTCCTGATGTTACTATGCCTGATTCAGCAATGACTGCAAATGCATTTACAGGAATATCATATATGACTTGGTTATATAATGAAGTTACAACTGATGCTTTGGATGTACAGAATGTTGCATTCATCGGTATAGATAATTTAGGTAATGCTGATTGTTTCGGAAATAATATTCAACCAGGAGTTGGAGGGGAATTTCAATTTTCATCTAATTTGGCAGGAACTGCCAAAATATCTTTAGATATAAATGGAGATGGTGATTACTCAGATCCTGAAGATCGAGTACTTTATCAGGCAGCTAGAGCAGGAGGTAATTCTATAGTTTGGGATGGATTAGACGGATTAGGTGCTCCATTAGCTTTAGTGGATGGAATGGTAATTAATTATACGGTAGAAATGCGAGCAGGTGAAGCTCACATTCTATTTAGAGATATTGAAAATAATGCAGGAGGAATTACATTTACTCGAATGAATGGAGTAGATGCGCCTGATGCTAATTTTTATTACGATCATACAGCGTTAGGAGGTACTACAAGTGGAGGATCAGCACCATCAGTTAGTCCTACTACAATACCTTTTACTTATGGTTCTAATTGGGGAAATAATAAAATGTTAGACTACTGGGCATATCAAAATGTTTCAGGAAGTGCTATAGGTGATTTTGTAGTGAATGTAGTTTTGGATTGTGCAAAACCATCAATTGTAGATACTGATGGCGATGGAATTTTGGATGATGTAGATTTAGATGATGACAATGATGGTATTCCTGATGCGAATGAATTTTGTAATCCAAATGGAACATTTGCTTGTTTTCCAAATGGACTAGATCCAAGTATAGATAGTGATGGCGACGGTATAGCTAATTATTTAGATGCAGATGATCCTATGGTTTCAAATCCATGTACAGATGCTGATGCTAATGGAGTATGTGATATAGTTGCGCCAGTATATGATAATGACTTAGATGGAGTACCTGATCACTTAGACTTAGATTCTGACAATGATGGAATTCCTGATATGGTGGAGGCTGGACATGGATTGGTTGATACTGATCAAGATGGAAGAATAGATGGAGTACCTGCTGATTTTGGATTGAATGGATTATATAATTTAATTTCTAATCTTCCTGATGCAACTGTTGTGACACTTACTTATGCCATCTTCGATACAGATGGAGATGGAATTTTAGATCATGATGATTTAGATTCAGATAGTGATGGAATTTTTGATGTTCTTGAAGCACCACAAGCTGATGGTGATTTCAATGGCTGGGTAGGAATGGGAATTCCAAAAGTAGATGCTAATGGATTACCATTTGAAGATGGAAATGGTAATATTGTTTTTATCATTTTCGAACCACTAGATTTAGATAATGATGGACTACCTGATTATAGAGATTGGGATAGGGATGGAGATGGAATTGCTGATTCGCATGAATGTCAAGATCAAACAAATTGTGACGACTCAGATGGAGATGGAATTCCTGATGTAGATGAATGGGATAGTGATAATGACGGAATTGCAGATATTGATGAATGCCCAACTGGTGTTCCATGTGATGATTTAGATAATAATGGAATAGAAGATTATAAAGAATATACATGTCCTTCTTTAACTGCACTTGATGCAACGGTAATGGATAATGTATTATGTGAAGGAGAAACGATAGCACTTTCTGCTGAGGCTTTAACTGGAACAAATGTAAGTTATGAGTGGTTCTTTAATGATGGTTCTACTACATTTTCATTAGGTGTAACAACTACTCCTGAGTTTTTTGTCAACTTTAGTAATACAAATAATACAGGTATTTATTTTGTACAAGGTAATTCTGGAATCTGTTCTACAGAAATGTCAAGCGGAGTACAAGTGAATGTATATGATACTTCTTCTCCAGTTGCTGTAAATACAACAGACTCAAGTACACCAGGTTGTGAAGGTGAAAATGTTCAATTGAGTGTTCCATTTGTAGTGGATGCAACTTACCAATGGTTTGGTCCTAACGGATTTAACTCTACTCAATTTGATCCAGTAATCAATAATTTAACTTCAGCAGATGCAGGAAGTTATTATGTAGTGGTTACATATAGCGATGCATGTGCAACAGTAGTATCAACTAATACGACAGTATTTGTTCAAGCTGCACCAGCACCTGCTGCAGTTCAAAGTGTAAACAATGTATGTGCAGGAAATGATTTGACTTTAACTGCTAATCCACTTGGAGTTCCTCCAAATGCAAATTTAAGTTTTGAATGGTTTTATCAAAATGGAAATTCAGTAGGTACAACTACTTCAACTGAATTTGTCATTCCAAATATAACACAAGCGTCAGCTGGTGATTACTATGTAGTCATGACAGTAGGTGGATGTGCAGCTGGACCATCTGAATTAGTTACTGTAGATATTACTGCAACTGTTGCATCTGATGCAGGTACTGACCAATCAATATGTGGTTTAGGAATCACTAATCTTAATGCAACAATGCCATCTGTAGGTACAGGTCAATGGACTTCATTGACTGGTGGAATTGTTTTGGATGCAACTAATCCGCAATCTGACTTAGCTAATTTGAATTTAGGAAATAATATATTTGTATGGACGCTTTCTAATGGTAACTGTTTTAATTATACATCAGATACAGTTGTAATTAATTACTCAGATGCTACGACTGACCTTGCAGATGCAGGTTCTAATTTCGGAATATGTGACAATGTAGTGACTACATTAAATGCATCACAACCTAGTTCTGCTTTTGGAATTTGGACACAACCATCGACACAAACTGCTGCTGGTGTTATCATTTCTAACAATACTTTTACAACTCCAACTATAACAGGTTTAGTACCGGGTAACACTTACGAATTTACTTGGACCTTATCGCAAGGAACTTGCTTTAACTATCATTCGGATCAAGTACAACTGCAAGTATCTGCTACACCTGCTATTAATGCAAATGTAGGAATGGAAGAAGCATACTCTTGTGGTGACGATGAATTTTCATTAGAAGCTGTAGCGCCATTAATGGGAACAGGTACATGGACTACAAGTTCAAATGCAACGATTGCATCTGCCAATAGTCCTGTGACTATGGTTGAAGATTTGACAGTAGGAGCAAGTACATTTATTTGGAATTTATCTTTTGAAGCATGTAATAATTTTGATGCAGATACACTAGTCGTATTTATGGAAGATGACATTCAAGTAACTGACGATGAATATACTATCAACTTGAATGAAAGGTTAGTAAACGAAGATGTTATGGTCAATGATTTAATCGGTTTTGTAAATGAATACGAAGTAACGATTACTCAAGAACCATCGCTTGGAACTGTAGAAATGGTAGATGGAATATTTACCTACACACCTGATCACAACGCCTTCGGTGTTGATCAATTTGAGTATCAAATATGTAATGTGAATTGTGCAGACGATTGCAAAACAGCAATGGTTACCATTACACTTAATGGATTAAATGAGAAAGGAGAGTGTTGGATTCCTAATGTATTTACACCTAATGGTAATGGAAAAAATGATGCTTTCATCATTCCTTGTTCAGGACAATTTCCTAATAGCGAGTTAGATGTATTTAACCGTTGGGGAGATAAAGTTTACTCAGTAGTAGGATATAATAATGATTGGGAAGGAACTTACGATGGTAGTGATTTACCTGCGGGAACATATTACTACATCTTCAAGTTTGACTCGAATGATACAAATCCTCGTCAAGGATTCATCACTATTTCTAGATAGTCAAGTATGACTATCGTATTTATCATTTAAAAAAAAAAAATAAAAGTTCTGAGACAAATTTTGAGTTGAATTAAAACACAGAATTTGTCTTAGAATCAAAAAATAAAATAATAATAGAATGCAAAAATATTTATTTATTCTAATTGTATTAATCAGCTCGACGTGGTCTGTGAATGGACAAAATGAAGCTCATTATACACAATTCATGCACAACAAATTAGTGCTTAATCCTGCATACGCAGGTAGCAAAGAGTCGTTAACTTTTACAGCTCTTTATAGAAACCAATGGTCAGGTGTAGAAGGTGCTCCAACTACTTATAATGTAAATGCGCACTCTGCATTTTTTAATAAAAAAGTTGGTGCTGGAATTTCAATTGTTGGAGACCAACATGGTTTTTATAAAACATTAAATATAGGATTGGATTATTCGTACAGAATGCCAATGGCAAATGGAGCAACATTGAGTTTAGGATTGAGTGGAAATCTTGAATATGGGAAAGTAGATTTTACCTTAATTGATCCTTTCGAAATGGATGACGAAGATATTCCAATGAATGGCGATACTCGATTAAAACCAAACTTTGGAGTAGGTGCTTACTATAGCCATCCAAAATATTATGTAGGACTTTCTGCACCTAGTGTAATGAAGAGTACGGTTTATAATGCTGACCCAAGTACTAATCCTAATTTTAATAAAATGAGAAGTTACTACCTCATGGGTGGTTTTATGACTCGTATTAATCATGCAGTTCAATTCAAACCTGCTGTACTTATGACATTTAATCCAAGTGCTCCTTTTGAGTTGGATATGAATGCAAGTTTCCTCTTTATGGACAAAGTATGGGTAGGTGCATCATACCGATTAGGTGACTCTTTTGATGCGATGTTACAGTACCAATTTAATCCTCAATTACGTGCAGGTGTGGCGGTAGATTTAACAACTTCTGAATTGAATAATTATAGTCCAGGAAGTTTTGAAGTGATGATAGAGTACGGGTTGAGCTTTGAAGGAAAAGGATTGAATCACCTTAGATATTTCTAAAAAGAAATTAAAACTAATTTAAATCCTTTAGTAGAGAATTCCACCCCCAACCCCCGCTAGCGGGGGAGAAAGTTGTGGATTCTTCTAAAAGAACTGCTAAAAGTAAGCAGAATGTTTTCCCCCGCAGGCGGGGGCTAGGGGATGGAATTTTACAAAATATATTTTTCTTAGGCCCCTTACTTAAGAATTAATTCTATTAAATATTTAATAAAATGAATCGATTTTTATCTTTATTTTTTACAATACCTTTCTTATTTGTAAGTGTATTGTTATGTGCGCAAAATGATGCTAATAAAAAAGACCCAACAGGTCGTGCAGATAAATTATATCAGCAAAAAGGATATATGGCTTCTGCTAATAAATATCAAATGAAGCATGGAGAAGATATGACTCCTGAGGTGATGATGAAAGTAGCTAATAGTTACCGATTGAATGGAGAGTTTGAATTAGCAGAATATTGGTATGCTAAGTTCATTAATAACAATGCAGATACGGAAAGCATTTTACATTATGCAGAAGTGTTGCAAAGCAACGGAAAATGTGCTGATGCTGTTCGTTGGTATAATGAATACAAAAAGAAGGGAACTTCAAAAAGAGATTTTATCTCTGATTGTAATGAGTTGGATACTTTCAAAAAACATGATAACATGGAAGTAGAAAACTTAAAAGCATTAAATACTAAGTACCTTGATTATAGCGCAATTATTCATGATGAAGGTGTAGTATTTACATCTACAAGAGGTGTTTTGAAAATGTCAAAAGTTACAGACACTTGGACAAAGAGTAATTTCTCAGATGTATTCGTTGCTAAAAAGAATGATGAAGGAAATTATGAAACGCCATCTCCTATAAGCGGCGCTATCAATAAAAAATATCATGACGGTGTTACTACTATTACTAAAGGAGGAACAATTATGTATTTCTCTAGAAATAATAGTAAGGGTAAAAATCGTGATAATGAAATTGATCTAAAAGTATACAGTTCAATTTGGGTAAATGGAGCTTGGACTGATGCTAAAGAATTATCTTTTAATAGTGCGAATTTTGCTAGTTGTCATCCTACGATTTCGGCAGATGGTAAGTGGTTATATTTTGCATCTAACCGTCCAAACGGATTTGGAGGAATGGATATTTATGTTTCTGAAAATAAAGATGGAACATGGGGCGAACCTATCAATTTAGGACCTACTGTAAATAGTGAAGGAAATGAAATATTTCCTTTTATCAATGAAGAAGGCGCATTATTTTTTGCATCTAATGGTCATAAAGGATTAGGTGGATTAGATATTTTTTACGCAGAGAAGTCAAGCATCTTTGATGAATCAACTTGGAATACTCGTAAAAATATTGGAGCACCTTTTAATACTAAAAAAGATGATTTTGGTTTTTATGGAAATACAATGATGACGGAAGGATTTATTACTTCTAATCGTTTTGGAGGAAAAGGTGGAGATGATATTTATGGTTGGAAAAGTACAGATGGAAAACCATTAAATCTTAGTGAAGAGGTAATGACTAATTTTAAAGTAGTGGATGTGATGACTAATGATGTTGTTCGTAATGCGACGATTACAGTTAAAGATATATCTAACAATATGACTGTAGTAGAAGAAGAAACGAACTCTAAGGGCATGATGGAAACTACTTTTACAGATGGTAAGAAGTATAAAATGATGATTGAAAAAGATGGATATGTTACTACTGAAAAAGTAATGACTGCTGCGGAATTAAGAAATGGAAAAACAATCAAATTTGATTTAGAAAAAATCAAATGCTTAGAACTTTCTGGAACTGTATTGAATGATAAATATAACAAAGCAATTCCAAATGCAACAGTAACCTTAGTCAATAAGTGTACTGGTGAAAAAACTAAAGTCACTTCAAGAGCAGATGGTAGTTTTGATTTTTGTTTAGATAGCGGTTGTGATTTTGAAATCGTTGCGAACAAAGATGACTTTATGGAAACGGAGACAATGGTTTCTACAATGAATAATCGAAAAAACTGGGGAAACAAAGATGTGAAAATTGAAATGCTTCCTGCGAAAAAAGTAGTAAAGAATACTCCTGTTGTATCTGCTCCTGTTGCAGTTCCTTCTACAACAAGAACTGTTGTAACTGCTCCTAATGTAGTAAGAACTCCAGCGGTAGTAATTCCTCCAGTAAATGAAAAAATACTTGGACTACGAAAGTATTTCTTAGGTAATTCTAATGATAGTTTCCATGAAGGTCAAGTACTTACTTTAAGAAACATTTATTATGATTATGATAAGTCAAATATCCGTAAGGATGCTCAAATAGAATTAGAACAATTGGTGAGTTTATTAAAGGAATATCCTAATATGGAAATTACACTTTCTTCTCATACAGATGCTAGAGGAGATAATGAGTATAACCAAAAACTCTCTGATGCTAGAGCTATCTCAGCAAGAAGCTATATGATGAATAATGGTATTCTTTCTTACAGAATCAAATCTATTGGACTTGGAGAAACTTCATTGAGAAATGGATGTATGGATGGAGTTGATTGTAATAATGAAAGTCATCAAGAAAATAGAAGAACAGAAGTTTTAATCAATAAACTATATTAAAATTTATATTTAAAAATATTAAAATGCTTTTTAGTTTTAAAAACTAAAAAGCATTTTTTTTTGTAAGTTATTGATATTCAGTATTTTATAATAGTATTTAGTAACTAATGTCTTATTTATATTAAAGAAAGTTCGCATAAATAATTTAATAAAAAAAACAATTTTTTTTTGGTATAAATTTTGAATTTCAAATATTAATAAATCTTAATATAATTTTTTACTCTTACAATCTTCTTACCATACACTTACGTAAATCCAAAAAACTAAGCTGCAAATATATTTAATTTTTAAATTATAAAATATTAGATATGTTTGTATTTTTTTAGTACTCTAACAAAAGACTTTCAGTAATAAGAGTTGTATTTGATTTTCAATATTTGAAAATAACAACTCTAAATATCATCATAATTTATGAAGTCATTATACACATTTTTGAATGTAAAATCCTTTGGGAATATGAACTTAAGAAATTTGTTTTTTATCCAGAAAATAAGCGGAGCTAGCGTTGGGTTTTTGTCCGTATTTGTATTGTTATGTTGTATGTCATTTACTAGTCCTATGGACAAAAGTAAAACGTCAACATACTCCCATAATCCTTATTTAGAGGAAATGGGATTATCGTTTTTTGCAGGACCAAATGATACTATTGATATAGCATTAGTCATCTCGACTGCGATAACAAGTGCTTGTCCTGGAGATGTAATTCCATTTACTATCGAAATAGTAAATCAAGATCCTACACCTATTGAGGTGTATGAAATCACAAATTACATTCCTGCTGGATTATCATTAGGTACAACTGGAAATACTGGTTGGGTACTTACTGGAAATAAAGCAAAGAAAACAATTAATTCTACTCTTCCAGGAAATGGATTTAATACAGAAAGTATATCCTTAGTAATGGATTCTACATTCGCTGGAAATTTTTTAGAAAATAGAGCGGAGATTAGTTGGGCGGATTGTGATAGTGATCCAACTAACGGTGCACCATTTGAGATAGATTCTAACTTAGATGATATTGATGATGATTTCATTGGAGGTGATAATATTATTGATAATAGTTTTGGCGATGAAGATGATCATGATCTTGCGTTAGTAACAAATGCTGGACCTATAGTATCTGATATAGCAATAACTCCTTCATTGTGTAATTTTGACAATGGTACAGTTACTATTACTCCAAATACAAGTGATTCTTATGTATGGAGTGATGGAGGTACAGGTGCTTCACGGACAGATCTTTTTGCAGGTATATATAATGTAACTATTACTGAAGTTGCAAGTGGTTGTTCGACAGTACAAGTTGGTATAGAAGTTACCAATGATTGTACAGGTTGTGAAGCTATCGCAGGAACAGTAACTATGGTACAGGATACTTTTTGTTTAACAGGAGATACCATTTGTGTGAATTTTACAGATGATGGAAATTCATTTGAACCACAACCACAATTTATAACTTCTTATTTTTTAACTACAGGACCTGACAATGCGATACTCGCAGTAGATACTGCTAAGCAATTTAAGATTACTGAAAAAGGGTCTTATAGGATTCATGTAAAAGTATTTGATGTATTACATATACCACCTGAAGAGGTGGATAGTGTTATCGTTGGAGTTACTCCAATTGATTTTTTAAATACTTTCTTACAACAAGGTGGAGGTTATCTATGTGGTGATCTTGATTTAGTAGGAGTTCCTTTTGAAGTAGGTTCAGCAAGTACGACAGTAGATTCAATAGCTATATCAGATTGTTTTGTAGCGGATGGTTATGCATTATTAAGTCCTGATACATTGGACTATGTATGGAGTGATGGAGGTACAGGTTTTGAGAGAAATGATTTAGCACCAGGTAATCACTCTGTTACGGTAACAGGTTGTGCTAATTGTCTAGATACTGTAGATATATTTATAGGAAACAATTGTATACTCAATGATACGATTCCATTTATTTTGGAAGTAGATTCTACTGAAACATTTTGCTCTAATGGAATTCCATTAATCTTTTCTAACAACACAGTTACAACATTATGTGATGGAAGTACTTCAGGTACTGATGGGACATATGGAAGTTTTACTGTATCAGAAACTGGATGTTTAGTATATACTTCTAATCTAATACCTGGAAATAGTATAGATACGATATGTGTGGTGGTAACTGATGATTTAGGGAATGCAGATACAACAGTATTTATTCCTTCCATAATATGTCATACCGTTCCAGTCATTACTAATGTACCATGTGATGCTACTACAATGAATGGAGATATATGTTTAGATATTCCATTCGATAGTATAACACTATATAATGTAGTTGTAGATGGAATACCTATGACAAGTGGATTTATAGGATGTAATAATGATAGTTTAATTATATATGATTATTCATCAATATTTGCACAAGGTAATTTAGGACCTTATACTTTAGACGCTTGGGGAATAAATGGAATTCCATTTACCTTTACATTTAATTCAATGACAGAGTTGGTTGCTGAAATGAACAATTTAAATCCAACAGGTAACTGGATATTAAATCCTTCTGATTTGATTATCTCTGGCGGAAACTTAAGTCAAACGTATGATGATATAGTGATTACTCACGATTTGACAAATACTATGACTACCATCCCTGCTGTAGTGAATTTTATATCTGCAGGTACAACAGTAACTTTATCAGTAGGTAGTCATCAAATAGTATATACTAAAATAGGAGAGAACTGCCCAGAGGCATCGCTTCAAGCTAATGTTTCATGTACACCTTGTACGCCGTTTTTACCTAGTGATACCGTAATGGTAATAGCACCTAGTTGTGTAGATATGGGAGAATTTTGTTTTGGAATTTCCACGGCTGATATTTTCAATTACACAGCATTGGTAGATGGAATTGTTTATGCAGGAAGTTATTCAGCTTGTAATTTTACAGGTATGAATGATGGAACAAGTATTCAATTGGCAATGGGAACACATACTGTAGTGTTGACAGAGATTGCCACAGGATGTATTGATTCAGTTATTGTCGATGTAAGTTGTACACCATGTACTGCAGGATGGTTGCCACCTACTGTAGAATTAGAAACATCAGATTGTGGTGATGAGAATACATTTGTATGTTTAAATGTACCAGCGACTACACTTTCCAATTTTAATATTACAGATAATGGAGCGCTATTCAATGGCTCGACTCAAGCATGTATGAATGGAACCGATGCAGCTATTTCAGTTGATACAGGTTTTCATCGAATCATCATGATGGATTTGATAACAGGTTGTGCTGATACTATGGACGTTACCGTTAACTGTATTCCAGATACTATTTTTATCAATGAAATTATCGAAGTAACAACAAACGATACAGTTTGTCTAGATGAAATGTTAGTAGGAGATATAGATGATATTGATATTTTCTGTGGAGATACAACGGATCTTGTAATTGATTATACTTTTGATACCTTGACCAACTGTATCGTTTTTGAAGGAACAGTTATAGGAACGGACACACTATGTTTTGTAGTAAGAAATCAAAATGGAGATAGCACTTTGGTATTTATGAGTATAGTCGTAACTCCACCTTGTGGAGTTGGATTTATTTCGACAAATGTTGCAGAACTTGGATTATCTGATTGTGCAGGAACTACGGAATTATGTATTGATATTAATTTAAATAATATATTGAATTATACCATTACTGATAATGGATTACCTTATAGTGGAATGTTCCAAGGTTGTGATTTTGATACCTCATTTTCCTATTCCTATTTCACTATGCCCGATCAAGGAACCGCAGGTCCCTACAATGTAGATTCATGGACGGTCAATGGACAAATGTTCTCAGGTTCATTTATGACAATAAATGATTTCTTAGATTCTTTAAATACTTGGGACGCTACTGGAACATGGACAATTAATACGACAACATTAATTGTATCAGGCGGAAATCCTGGAACATCTTATGGAGATATTACAGTTACTCAAACTGCGACAGGTGCATTTGCATTATTAGAATTGAATCTTAATTTGATAGCTAATGGAACATCATTATTATTAACTGAAGGACCACATGAAGTCGTATTTGTCGATACTGCAACTATGTGTACTGATACTGTTATGGCAACAGTTTACTGTATTGACCCTGAAATAATAATTGATACTATAAGCATAGCAGATATAGAAAACTTATGTATTGATACTTCGGAATTGATAGGTAACATAGTGAGTATTACAAATATTTGCCCTGACCAATCAGGTACTGAAGTTCAGTTTACAATAGACCCAGTTACATATTGTATGGATTACGAAGGACTCAATATCGGTCAAGATACAGCATGTATTATTGTATGTGATGATTTAGGATTATGTGATACGACAACAGTAATAGTTATCATATTACCTGATGACTTACCAGTAGCAGTAAATGATTTGGATACGACAATGATAAATACCGACATTGTTCTTAATATCGTAGGGAACGATACTATAGGAACATTCGACACAATGTATATTAATAATCCTCCTGTATTTGGAGATGTAACTATCAACGCGGATGGTACTGTAACTTATGTACCTGATACAGATTATTGTGATAATGATACTCCAGATGAATTCACTTATGTGGTATGTGATACCAATGGTTGTGATTCAGCAACAGTAAATATTTGGGTGTTATGTGATCCTATTGTAGGAGACTTTGAAATCTTCAATGGATTCTCTCCTAATGGAGATGGTGTCAATGACAATTTCCATATAGAAGGAGTAGAAGCATTCCCAGGTAACATACTTTGTATCTTCAATAGATGGGGTAATCTAGTATATCTCAAAGAGGATTATGATAATACATATAATGGAGAATGGGAAAATGTAAAAGTACCAGACGGAACATACTTCTATGTATGGGATGATGGTATAGGAAATAGATTCTCAGGTTATGTTCAGATTGCAAGATAACGTTAGATGTTTTTATAAATAAAAAAAAGGGTAGGAGAGCGAATAGTTCTCTTACCCTTTTTTAGTTTTTATTGTAACCGCCAATCCTGACGGCAGTCAGGGTTGGCGGTTACTTATATTTTAAAAAACACCATACTCAATCTACATAAAAACAGGTATTGTGCTATCCTTGCTTTTAGTCGTATATTTGAAAACATGAATTTTTGAGATCCCAAATTCCCCATCAATAGTCAAACCTGACTTTTCAAAAAATCATATTCCCCTTTTATTTAAATTTTAAAATAATCAGTATTGACATTTGTCAATAC
>JALZVK010000020.1 GCA_023301005.1 Saprospiraceae bacterium
AACAAAATTAATAGAAGAGCATACATAATGGAGTCTCCAAAAGAAGGAAGCCGAATTATTACTAAAACAAATTATGATGAAACCAAAATGCACCTTCTCGAAGGAGGTTTGTCTATTGGCGAATCTGCTATAGATGTTGGCTGCGCAAGCGGTAAAACAACAAGGATAATATCAGAAATCGTGGGGGCGGATGCAATAGTATGTGGCTTTGATAGAAGTATTGAACGTATTGAAGAGTCGAGAAAAAATGACAAAGAACAATCCATAGATAACATAAGATATCAAAACGGTTCTGTCTATAATATGGATTGTTTTACCGATAATTCATTTGATTTTGTATGGTCAAGATTCTTGTTTGAGTATCTGGAACATCCGCTAGATGCATTGAATGAAATGAAGCGAATCACTAAGGTAGGTGGTAAGTTGGTTGTAGCAGATTTAGATGGAAATTGTATGTTCAATTACCCAGTAAATCCTCCGTTAAAAAAGGGTTTAGAGAATGTGCTATCTATATTGCGTGAAACTGGATTTGATCCATTTGTGGGAAGAAAACTTTATTCATTTTTTAGAACTGTAGGGTTTGATCAACAGAATATCAAAGTATCAGTATTGCCTTATCATCAGATATTTGGCACCCCTACAGAGCATATTATGGCGAACTGGGAAAGAAAAATCAATATTCTAGAATCTAATTTCAAATTTCTTGCACCAACTAAGTACGCTGAAAATAAATGGGTCTTTCAGAGTTTTTTGGATCATCTTCAGTCACCAGATACAATTACTTATAGTAATATTTTTATAGTTACTGGGTTGAAGTAATTCGTAGAAATTTAACATCTTATTGTCACGACTTTATGATTCTGGTTACATATTAGCAAAGCCACTTATTCGCTTCTTTTTCATTTAAAATACTAATACATACAGAATAGTGTATATCCTTTTGTTCTTGAAAAAGCGCGGATAAAACTTACAAGACAACGGTTTAAAAATTTCACTAAAAATAATTATTAATGAATATAATAAGTATCTAAATTGATATATCAGTATTTCAATTTTAAGATTTAGTGATAAAATATTATTTTTTATATAAACTCATTTTGTACAAATTAAACTCAATGGAAGAATTGTTAAAAGAAGTAGAATCTGCTAATATTCATTTTGCAAATAAATTTGAAGTGTTTTCAAGCACAGGGGTTGAAAAAAATCAATATGTTAGATATCTACAAATGCAATTTCATTTAACAAAAGGAGTTCAAGAGACCTTTCTTGCTATTGCAAGCCATCAAGAAACTAGATCTTACAAAAAACTTAGAAAGTTCTTAATCAATTTTGGATATGAAGAAGAGATGCATTATAAGCTTGCAGAGGCTGATTTATACAAGTTAACTCAAAGTCCTGAGAGTATTCCATTTGCAGTCGAACTATGGTGGACTTATCAAAAACATGCGATAAAATATAAGCCCATGGAGAGACTTGGAGCTACAGCCGTATTAGAAAATATTGGAAATTATGCTTCTCCTCAAATTAAGCAAATGTTGAGTAATACAAATTTCATTAATCATTCAAATACTTCTTTTATACAAGTTCACATGCATGAAGAACTACCTCATGGAGATCAAATTTTGGAGGCTTTGTCGCAAGAAAATTTTAGTGATAAACATATGTCTCAACTAGTAGAAGGGGCCCGTAGAGCCAGATGGTTGTATTCAAGCACAATATTTGACTGGATTTTAAATGGTGAATTAACTTGTTTATAATTCATTTTATGGACATTAAAATTGCTCAATCCGAAAATGAACTAGCTTCTATATATGCTTTTCGATATAACGTATATATTGATGAATTTGATAAATCTTTTTTATATCATAATACAGAAAATAAAACTCTTAAAGATAATTTAGATAAGATAGCCTATCAAGCTTTCTCTAAATCA
Source organism: Saprospiraceae bacterium (assembly GCA_023301005.1). GTDB lineage: Bacteria > Bacteroidota > Bacteroidia > Chitinophagales > Saprospiraceae > CAJQQY01. Next base: position 1,934 of record JALZVK010000020.1, read on the forward strand.
AATGATGGAGATGTCGTTTCTTGTATGCGCTGCATATTGCAGAATTATACGGATAGGCTTGGAGAAGAATATAAATGGAATAATTCTGAATTAAGAAAATATAATTTTGCACTGCTAGATAGATTTATGATAAAAAAAGAGCTTAGAGGATCAAGAATTGCATTTAAGTATATGGATTGGATATATAGGTTTGGACTATGTAATAGCGTTGAAATAGCTTTGATAAAAATAGAACCTGCCCTGCTGAAGTTTTATAACCGATATGGTTTTATTGCATATGATAAATCATATGTAGATAACAATGATAGTGTTGAAAGAATTCTGTGTTATCTGAATCTGTTAGATAGGGTAAATTTGGCAATCTGTAGAAGTCCGTATCTTAAATTGTTGGACTCTCATTTAGAGACTAACAATTATACTGGATTTGAAAATAAAAAAGTTAATGATGCTTTTTTTAAAATTTAACTCAATTTATAATTATTACTGAATGTTTATCAATTGAATTGATAGAGCTTTTTCTAACTATATACCTTAAAATTTAAGTAATATTTTCGTAGTGCTTCAAAAGTAAATAATCTATGTACAGGTCAAAAATAATAGGTATAGGGGCGTACAATCCTGCTATAATAGAAACAAATTTTGAGAAACAAAATATTGAATTTATAAGAAAGGATAGCACTAAATTTAAGAAAAGTACAAGTGATATAATTTCCAAATTTGAAGATATAACTGAAATTACTCAAAGAACACTTGCAGCTCCTGAAATTTTAGCTAGTGATATGGGATACTTTGCTTCTGTCTCTGCAATTGAAGATGGAAATATAGATAAGGAATCCTTAGACTATATAATAGTTGCGCATAATTGGGGAGATAATTATTGTCATAATAATCACTATGATATACTACCAAATTTAGCTACTAGGATTAAAAATAAATTAGATATCCGAAATCCCAATTGTGTTGCCTATGATATTTTGTTTGGTTGCCCTGGATGGGTAGAAGCTGTTAAGCAAGCTGATATATTGATTAGAGCAAAAGAGGCCAAAAAGGTATTAGTGGTTGGAACAGATTCTGCGTCTCGTGTAGTGGAGAAGTGTGATATTGATAGCATGTTGTTTTCTGATGGTGCAGGCGCAATAGTACTGGAAGGGACATTTGGAGAAAATGGTGTTTTAGGACATAAATCTATGTCTCACTGCAATGAAGAAATTGGTTATCTTAAAATGGATAAGGCATACGATATAGAGAATGGCGACAGTAATTTGTATCTAAAAATGATTGGAAAAAGTGTATTTAAATATGCCATGATGAATGTTCCAGAAATTATTGCTACATGTTTAAGCAACGCTAATATATCAATAGATGATGTGCAATATTTTTTAATACACCAGGCCAATGGTAAGATGATAAAATTGATAGCAAAGAAATTGTTTGAAAATTTCGGAGAAGAATATGACAAATCAAAAGTTCCTATTATAGTCGGCAGGATGGGTAATAATGGAGCGGCTACAGTACCTACTTTATTGTTTGAATTGAGTAATAAAAAAATAAATGATAGAGGCATTTTAAAAAATGACATTCTTGTTTTTGCATCAGTCGGCGCTGGAATGCACGCGAATTGTGTGGTATATAAATTTTGAAGAATAATTTAAATTCATAAAACTTTAAATTTTATACTTTAATATTAACTAGGAATTATTCTTTTATCTGTTCGAAATTTTTAATTGAAAAGAATAATGCTACTAAATAACTTAAAAATGAATATCGATATTCAAGATAAATTTGACCATTTGGATGAAATACTTAAAAGTAAAGAGTTCAATAAGTTTGAATACGAAACTGTACTTAGGGAATTGTATCCTTATAGAAATGACGAGTATTTTAAGATTGCAATGAAACGGTTGAGGCAAAACAATGATATTATACGCACTGAATGTACCATGCAAGGTAGAGTATTTCAAAAAAAATATGGTTATGCGGGCGATTTCGAATTGATAGACAAAATATATACAGAATATAAATCTGATGAAAGTACCCATACTCAATGGGATGAATATTTTCATACACAGCCGGGTGCTATTGCAGTACGGAATAGGAAAAAGTACTTTATAGCAAAAATGAAGGATTTGTATTTTGACGGCTTTACTGTTCTTAATTTAGCTAGCGGACCATGTAGGGATATGTACGAATTATTTCAATCTGATACTAATAAAAATTTTGTATTTGATTGTATCGAATTAGATAATAAGGCTATTGAATTTAGTAAAGAACTTTTAAGTAGATATAAGGTCAACTTTATTAATAAAAGTATACTACGATTTAAACCTGAGAAAAATTATGATGTAATCTGGTCTGCTGGCTTATTTGACTACTTTGACGATAAAACATTTGTAAGAATTTTAAAAAGATTTATAGATCAGTCTAAGAATGCAAAAGTCATTATAGGGAATTTTGCGTACAACTCTTCAACTGTTCCATACATGGAATTAATTGGAGAATGGTATTTGAATTATAGAAGTCCAGATAAGCTTATAGAGTTGGCAATAGCTGCAGGAGCTACTAAAAATAGGATAACTATCGAGTCCGAACCTGAACAGATGAATTTATTTCTTAACATCAATTAATTTATCTATATGAGAATTAACAACTCTAAACCTAAACCGCTTAATCATTATGTAATTAAGCTGAAAGATCTAATACCTAAAGAAGCCTTTAGACCAGCGAGGTATAAATTAATACCTATGTTTGGTCATGCATTCATGATATTTTTATGGATCTATTTAATAGTATATTTTAATACTATTATCTCATTAGTTTTGTTCTCTATATTGATAGGAATTTCAATCGCTTGTATTTTTTTATACAGTCATGAATTATCACATGGGACAATCATACAAAAACAACCATTTTATTATTTAGCACAAAATTTCTTCTGGGCGTTTAGTGGAATTCCTCCTACAGTTTGGAAAAGAGTTCATAATTTAAGCCATCACCATCATGTGAACACATACAATGATCCCGATAGAAAAACATTTAAATCTGAATCTAGTTTCATTAATAATCTTTACAATCTGTTTATTTATCCTAATAAAAAATTACGCTATTTTATCACGGTAGGTGCTGCAATGATGTTCTATTCAACAAAGCATATATTGGCTGTTTTTTATAAGAACGGTAGTAGACCCGTAATTGTAACACATAGACCTGATTACACGATTAAGGAAATAAGACAAGTATTCTTTGAGTTATTATATATTCTAAGTTTTTGGACTTTCATTTGGGTAATAGTAGGGTTTTCAAATGCAATCTGGATTTCTTTGATTAGTTGGTATACGTATTCATCATTGGTTATCTTATTTATTATAACACAGCATCAAAGAGATCCAGTATTTATCGAAATAGCAGACCCATTACTTACGACTACTTCTGTAATTATTCCACATTGGCTTGATCGAATTATAAATTGGCATAGTTTCCATGTTGAACATCATATTTTCCCTGGAATCAATTTTGATTATTACCCCATAATTAGTAAAGGCATTCGAGAAATGTATCCTGATAAGTATGAAAGAATACCTTTATTTAAAGCTGTAAATGAAGCATTTTCTGAAGATATACTTGTCGACGATCCATTTATGTAGAATGAATATATTTTACTGCTTTGCATTTTATTGTGCTATCTTAAAACTAAAACAAAATTTATTCTTCTAGTAACTCAATTGTCATATTGATTTTTAGAATTTGGCATGTAATTAATTATACTTTTTTCATTTAAGTAAGGCTATAAAGCTGTTAAAGTACAATTCGAATACGTTCAATTATTTCCATATTACTTCTGTTAAATATAATGTACTAATGCGTTATTTTTATACTTAAAAAACTAATTAATATGAATTACAAAGAAATCACATCTAAAGAGATAAATTATCCAAAATCAAATTTTGATGAATTCGTCAGCATAGCTAAAGATTGTGTTTCACAATTTATAATTGGAAACCCAGTAGTTGATAAATTGGAATATGGCTCCTTTTCAATAAATGATTATCACAATCTGTTGAAATCATTATTTCATCAGGTATATTATAGTTCTAGTTCATTTGGCTTGGCGGGCACTATGGTCGATAGTAGATATCATGAAATAAGAGATTATTTGATGGAGCATGCTGAAGAAGAGAAGGAGCATTGGACGTGGATAATTAATGATTTATATACATCGGGATACAATGGCGTGGACCCAAGAGAAATGTTTCCTTCAAAAGCGACGCAAGCCTATATTTCCTATGCTATGTTCATCGCTCATAAACATCCGGTTTCTAGATTAGCAATGGGTTTTGTGCTTGAAGATCTAAGTGGAAATTTCGGAGCCCAATATGGAAATAAGGCTGCTGAAATACTTGGATTGACAAGAGATCAGGTGTCTTTTAGTGTTCAGCATGGAGAATTGGATCAAGGGCACTCACAAGATATTATTGATGTTTTATCTAGAGCAAATCTATCTGAATATGAATGGGCTCATTGCTGCCATACTGCTAGATTGACCATTGAGATGTATAAGGATATGTATTCTGCTGCTATGGTTTTGAATGAGCAAAACGCATTGGT
>JALZVK010000021.1 GCA_023301005.1 Saprospiraceae bacterium
AATCTTTCTTAAACTTTTGATAATTCATATCTTTACTTTTTCTTGCAAAGATTATCGTTTTACCTCTTTAGTACAAGATGTACTTAGTCGGACGCTTACTATTCTAAGTAAGCTGGGCTTCTGAAACGACTACAGGATATAGATCAGAACTTCCAATGTGCGATACAATAATTCTGTAGATACATTAATAAGATCAAGTTTCGACCTTAATATTTATAGATATCTGTAAATGCTACAAATTCATATAGTCCAAAATTATTTCAGTTGGAATTTCTTTATTTTCTTATATGGCATGAATTAAATTTTTAGTAATCATGACCTAGTTTTTATTTGGTAGTTTATCAAAGGGGTGTATTGTTATGATTCGCTTTTCATTTCAAAAGGTCAAATTCTTTGGCTAACAATGAAATTCCTCTTAGACTATACAAGACAGCTCTACCTTCTTGTTTTCTCAGCAATAGATGCTGTTTATGCATTTTATTTAAGTAATTGCTTGAAAAATCTTGCATTGTTTTTATTGAAAATTCCTTATGCTCTTTTGCTCTAGTTTTTACTTTATCGCCAATTATAGACAATACTTTTTTTTCTTTTGGTTGAAGATTGTATCCCGTAAATTCTCTAGAGACTATTGTCTTTAAAATTTTTGAAGCTTTAATATCCTTTATCTGATTTTTTACTAAAAATCTTCCTAGAGCTCTATCCCATAAATCGGGATCTTCTTTGTATTCCTTTTCAGAAACTGCAATTTTTCTTAGATCTTGAATGAAATTTATGCAAATTTGCTGACAATATTTAAATACGAATCTAATCTCACCATTTGAAGATTTATAGAGTTTTTGATATAAATTCTCGGATATTGGAGATGAGCCTAATTCTGATTCTAGATGAAATTTCTTAACCCTAACATCTACTGCGGTTTTTAATTCTGAACTAGAAACTGGTTCCAACTCAATATGAGATGTAATTCGTTGAAACACTCTTGGATCTAAAGATTGAATTAAACTAGCCAATCCACTTTGACCAATTAGTGTCCACCACAGATAGTTGGTTGAAAATATTGTATCACGAAAAGAAATAAGTAACTCACTTAATTTATCGTCATCCAAGTTTTCAATGTTATCTAATACTATAAACGACCCTTCAAATCCTAGCTCGGAATTTATTTCAAAAGAAAGTGTTTCCAATATTTCTACCAAACCTTCAAATGAAATATCATCAATTCCTGGTAGTTGTTTATTTTTACCAATACTGCCTCCAAATCCAAGAATTGTAACGCCAAGGTTTAAATCGATTTTAGTTTGCGACAACCATTCGATTATTTCTTTTGTCGATTTTGGAATATTTTTTCCATTAATATCGCAAAATATTTCAACTGATTTAGCAAGTGACTGAACACATCTTAACGCGACCTTTTTGGGTGTATCTTTTGGTTGTACAGGAGTAAGTTGTCTAGCCGCAAGCAATTTTTTTGTTATAAAGCTTTTACCAGTTTCAATTCTGTATTGTACTATGTTCATAAAACTAGTTTTACCAACACCAGGTACTCCAGAAATTATATATATACCTTCATCTTCTGACTCAACCGCAGTTACTAATTCTATTTCTTCATCTTTGCGACCAATCAAAAGATCTTCATCTTCTCCAATTGGCTGTAAGGGCTTGGTGCTAAACGGATTTGCATTAAATCCTAGTTCTTTCCACATAGTTTATTTTATTTATTCTTTATTTTAACGAATCGCCTATACCTGTTATGACAACGTAGGAGTCATAGTCACGATCACAACTTATTATGCATTGTGATTTTTGTTTCAAAAAAGCTACTCAACGCTTATCGCTTCATCACCTCCAACCGAATTGGCTTGTTCCTTATTTTTAATATTGGATTCTTCGACAGGAGTACTTTCTACACCCTTTAGGGTCTTTACACTATTGTTAAAGTGTTCTAGAATTTCTGTAGTCGTTTCCTTGATTAGATTCAACTTCTCATTCTTGTCAGGAATATTGTATTCTTCAAATTCAAATTTAAGCTCTTTTTCAACTGGAATTAATTGTACCAAGTAATCAATCAACTCTTTGTAGTCAACATCATCCATTATTGATATCGCTATAGTTTTCTGTTCTATAGTTGCCTCCGTGAACGTCATAGTGAGTTTATCTTTGTCAAATTTGCTCTTTGTAATAATCATGAATTTAATAATTTTTTAATATTATATTTTCTGGATCTCATATCAAAAATAGCTTTGCCGCCATCCAAATTATCTATTATTTTTTTTTGTGATTCCTTTCTTTCCAAAACTAACTGCTGATATGAAATTTGACCTTTGTCATTGTCAGCTATTATAATATTTTCTGCATCTCCATAAACAACTATAGAAGGATTATGAGTTACCAGTATTAGCTGCTTCTTAAATTTGAATTCTCTAAGTATATTTATTAAAGCTTCATTCTTAAATGTGTTTCCTAAATTATCTTCTGGCTGATCTATCATTATAAGGTTGCAGTTATCTTGCTGCAAAATTGTTTTTAAGTACATTTCGGCATTATAACCTGGAGATTTATTTTTAGAATTGCCGTTGTCACCGTAATCTAAATAAGTATTTGGATTATCAAATTTATCAAGAATTAAACTATTTTCTTTTCTTATCTTTTGCAATAATCTTACATCAGTATATTCTGCGTAATCTTTAAGTCGATTATTGTCCTGAACTAATGAAAGGTAATTTAAATAAATGCTTTCATCTGCTTTTGAATCATTAATACAGCTACTAACACCTTTCGATAAATCTTCATCTTTTTCGATTTCTAAAACAAGTTTTACCAAATCATCAATATTTATTTGTTGCTTTACCGAATAATCATAATCACCAAGTTCTTTCGCATATTTATTAAATTTCGATGCTTCCGAAAACAAATTAGAGCACGTATCTAGCAAAGATGATTTGCGTTTAAATGCTTCACTTTTTGCTCTTGATGAAGAATCTAGTGTATTATTTTTAGTCCTTATGGAAGTCCTTATTTTTTGTAAAAATATCTTTATTTGATTTTGTATTTCCTTTTTCTTTTTCAGAAAGGAAAATTTTAATAGTACCAAGGTCTGAAATTCTTCAATGACTTTATTCTCGGTTTCTGTGAAACTATATATGGTATCTGTTTTGAAGTCTTCAGAATCAATTTTGATTCTATTTAGAATAATTTCTCTAATTTGTAAATCATCATAATTAATGTTATCTGATACGTCGACGAAGTGAAATTTATCGCTAAGCATATTTTTTAAATCTCCATCTCTAATGGCAAAATCTTTATGATAGCTGGTGTTGAGTTTATCAAATTGGTTTCTAAAGGATTCTAAACTATCATCAAAATGTTTCTTCCTAAGGCTTATTTTATGTTTAGCTTCAGCTAACTCCTCCTCTTTACCAGAATCAACAACTAATTCGTTTAGGTCACCTTTTTCAAAATACTTTACAATATCCCCTTGGTTGATATAGACAACCTCGTCTGAATTGAAAGGTAAATCTTGCTGAAAGATATGACTATTCGATGCTTTGATTGTGACAGTTGATTCATCCTTTTTGTATGTATCAAATGTATGTTTAGTACTGTGTATTTTCTTTCCAATCAAATTAAATAAAAGACTTTTCCCTGAAGAAGCTCCACCAATAATAACATTTAAATTTGGACTTAATTCTAATTTACAATCATCAACGTTTGCAATGTTCTGTATATCCAATTCAGCAATGTGCTTCTTTACATTCTTTAATGCATCTACTTCACTTTGTTTACGAATTCTTGACTTAGGATCAATAAAGGCAAATCGTATTGTTTCAAAGGTTGGTTCTCCTTTCAAACAATAGAACTCGTGTATAGCACCACTTTTCGGTGTTGGGTAAACGTTACAATTATGGTTGTCTGAGAAGTTAATAAACGCTTCGTCTTCTCTATTTCTAAAATCTGTATCCTTAAGCTTATCGAATCCTTCCTTGTGTCTTTGCCTGTGTTTCTCTTTAACCTTTTCATGAGCACATTCCATTAAAAGAACCATTTCTTGAATTTTTCTTATGTCTGTTCCTTTATAAGCATCTATTATGTTTTTATGCCCACCAGCATGTGGGATATAGAAGAAATGATAATTATTAAAAAGTTCGAATATTTGATCCTCAGTTAGATATCTATCTTTGAGTGCAATATTTTCTTGTTGATAGTGATTTTCAATTAGCTCTGATAGCTCCTCAACCTTCCTTACTGTATTTTCATTAAATATTAATAAGGTATGATATGTCAAATGACTATTGTCATCTTGAGTTACCTTAATGTCAAATTCTACACCAACAAGTAGTATTGGATCAAAATCATTCTTCTCTTCATAATATGTTTTATATGCATCAATATTAATTATGTTGTGATCAGTTAGTGAAAATAGTTTAACACCATTTTGTATAAGCTTAGCTTTTAGTATCGCTAAGTCGAAATTGCCATCATAATCATTAGTTTTTGTCAGGTTGCTTTTATCAGTATGAATATGTAGGTCTACCTTGAACCAATCTGAATATTTTTTAGACATTATTTCTTTTTTTGATCTTTATGATGCATCGTACAGGTCTATCATTACCTACAACATTAAACTACCCTCCTCCTATTTAAAAACCCGCTCAATATACCACCTCTCTTCTCCATAAAAAATATAAACCAACAAACATTTTCATGCACCATTATCCGCCATAAACAATGATTAAATTACCTAACAACCTGACTAAGTTAATATTATAAAAATAGTACAAGAGCAATTTTCCTTATTAACAAAAATCATATATGAACCCAAAAAGCGCAAGA
>JALZVK010000022.1 GCA_023301005.1 Saprospiraceae bacterium
AATTACTCTCCTTTTACTTTTTATCACATTTCAATTAACTAGTCAAACATTTTCGGAATTACCTTCCATGCCCGAACCTGTTTCTAACAATGCAGTTACAAGTGCGAAGGTCAATGGAGTTACACATGTTTATTCTTTTTCAGGAATAGATTCTACTAAGGTATTTTCAGGTATTCATAAAAGAGCATTTCGTTATAATACCCAAACTCAAATCTGGGATGTAATCGCTCCCCTACCAAATGGCAATGGAAGAATTGCAGCAGGCGCAAGTACTGTGAAAAATAAAATTTATATCATAGGTGGTTACGAAGTCTTTGCCAATGGCGGAGAAATCTCCTTCGACAACACGCACATTTATAATCCAGAAACAAATAGTTACGAACCAGATGGCGCACCTATTCCTGTTCCAATCGACGACCACACGCAAGCAGTTTGGCGAGATAGTTTAATCTATGTAGTGACAGGTTGGAGTGATACACAAAATGTTCCTGATGTTCAAATTTACAATCCATCAGATGATACTTGGATGGTCGGAACAAGTGTTCCTAATAATACACTTTATAAAGTTTTTGGATCGTCGGGCGTGATTACGGGTGATACTATTTTTTATTTAGGTGGTGCAAAAATGGGAACTAATTTTCCTACTTCAAATTATTTACGAAAAGGAGTAATCGATCCCAACGACCCAACGAATATCACTTGGTCAACTATTGATGATGCCATCGCAATCGGTTATCGACCTGCGGCATGGGAATTATTTGGAGGAGAAATAATTTGGTTAGGAGGTTCTGAAACGACTTACAATTTTAATGGTCTAGCTTATAATGGTTCAGGAGGTGTCGAACCACGAACAACTTGGTATCGATATGATCATAATAACTTTCATGTTGCTATGCCTAACGCTTTGAATGCGATGCCCGAAGTGATGGACCTTAGAGGAATTGCTAATGTTGATGATGAATATGCAATCATTGCTGGTGGAATGATTGCCAACCAAACAGTTACAGACAAAGTGTTTACTATTAATGCCAATCAATTACTTTCTAATAATAATATTTCAAATCCCAATATTAAAATTAGCCCAAATCCTACAATTGATTTTTTCACTATAGAAAAAGAAGGTAAGTTCGATGTGGAATTATGGAGTACTTCTGGTCAATTAATTTTTAATAAAAAAGTAGATGGATTTCAATCCATAGATATTATCAATCAAGTCTCAGGTATTTATTTTATTAAAATATTTGAAAATGAAAAATGGATTGGAACAGGGAAATTAATAGTGCGGTAATAATAGACTTGTTACCCTTTATCTTGATGGGCTGCAACGGACAAATTTTCTTTTGTACGTCGTTAAAATTTTTCGGAATAGCTACGGCTATTCCGAAAAATTTTGTCTAGTCCAAAAGAAAATTTGTTCCGTTTCGCTCCATCAGATAAAGGGTAACAAGTCTAATGAAAAGAACTATCAATTGAAAGTCATAAATAAATCATAAAATTCGTTATAGTCTGTATCACAGCTTTTATTTCCTTATTTTTGTATAAAAGTAAATTCTACGAATTATGAGTCAAATAAAATTCTTCTCTTTACTATTTATCTTTTTTATTGGAAGTAGTTTTTCCAATAATATCGAACATGATATTCATGTAACTAAATGTAATATTGATTTTGCAGAGCAAGAAAAAAGTTTGCAAATAACGCTTCACATTTATTTAGATGATCTAGAGGCTGATATAAAAAAAGGAGGTGTAGAAGAACGACTTCAACTATGTACTGAAAAAGAACATCAAGATGGAGATCAAATTTTACTAGAATATTTTCAAAAGAAATTCTTAATCGAAGTCAATCAACAACCTGTCACTTATACTTTTTTAGGAAAAGAACCAACTGAAGATTTATTAGGAGGATGGTTTTACTTAGAAGTAAAAGGTGTAGATTCACTCAAAGATTTAAAAATCAATTATAGCATATTGAACCAACTATATAGCGACCAACAAGCTATCATCAAAGTCAAAGGACCTAATAGACAAAAAGGTTATTTTTTATTGAATAACGAAAAACAAGAGGCGAGTGTAACCTTCTGATAATGAGCAACTTACTAAAGAAAATTTTAATCTTACCTATTCGAATTTACCAATATACCATTTCTCCTTTATTGGGGCCTAAGTGTCGATACCAACCTACTTGCTCTCATTATATGATTGGAGCAATTGAAGAGTGGGGCATCTTCAAAGGTACATGGCTAGGACTCAAACGCATCGGACGATGCCATCCTTGGAGCAAAACTCATGGTCATGATCCTGTACCTAAAAAAAGTAAACGACGTAAGGTGAAGTGATGTGTTTGATTAAAATAGCTTCCCTGACTTTATACAAAAATTTAAAATAAATCAACTTATAAAAATGCTAAGACGACCTAGAAGGAATCGACGATCTGCGGCTATTCGTGGTATGATTCAAGAAACTTATTTAACCACCAACCATTTAGTATATCCACTTTTTATTTTTGATGGAAAAAATATAAGAGATGAAATCTCTTCTCTTCCTGGCAACTATAGAATGTCGCTCGATAATATTTTATTAGAGATAGAAGAATGTGTAAGTCTTGGACTTAACAACTTTATAATTTTCCCTGCTGTCGCAGAAAAGCTAAAAAACAAAACTGCAACCTACAGCTACAATCCTAAAAACTTTTACCTCAAAGCTGCGACTAAGATCAAAAAGAAATTTCCAAACATAACTTTGATTAGTGATGTCGCAATGGATCCATATAGTTCGGATGGTCATGATGGATTAGTCAAAAATGGAAAAATACTCAACGATCCTACTTTACCTATTTTAGGAAAAATGGCAGTTGCTCAAGCCAAAGCTGGTTTTGATATCATCGGACCTTCTGATATGATGGATGGTCGAGTTCAATATATTCGAGAGGCATTAGATAAAAATGGTTGTTCCGAAACAGGCATCATGTCTTATACTGCCAAATATGCAAGTGCTTTCTACGGCCCTTTTCGAGATGCATTAGACTCTGCTCCAAAAGCAGGTGATAAAAAAACTTATCAAATGGATCCTGCTAATCAAAGAGAAGCATTGATCGAAGCTGAACTAGATACTCAAGAAGGTGCAGATTTTTTGATGGTAAAACCTGCGCTCAATTACTTGGATGTAATTAGTTTGTTAAAAAATAATTTTGAATTACCTATTGCTGCTTATCATGTAAGTGGAGAATGTGCGATGTTGATTGCCGCTTGTAAAAATGGTTGGTTGGAATATGAGAAGGCAATGCCTGAAACTTTGACGAGTATTCATCGAGCGGGGGCGGATGTTATTATTACTTATTTTGCGAAAGATTATGCAAGATTAATGAATAATTAAAATGAGATAATAATGTTTATTCTAAATGAATAACCCGATCCATTTATAGCGAAGTTGTTTATTCTTTAGCCAGAAAAACATATGTAACATGAATAGATTAATTCTTATGTCGTTGTTTATTTTACTTTTTTCTTGTCATAAGAGGAATCAAAAAAGCAATGCAATAGAAACAAGTAATCAAAAGAGTGATGTGATAACCCAAGTAATGATTGAAGATAAAATAGAGAATTCTTTAATTCTCTTAAAGAAAAAAGAAGTTACACTCGAAAGTAAAACCAAGTTGAAAAATGGAGATAGTTTTCATTTTAGACAATCGTGGAAAAATAATGAAAGTTTTATAGACAGTGTCTTTTTTTTTAATGAACATGAAAACATGATAAAAGCGATTAATCTCAGAGAAGAGAACCCCTTTCTTCATAAAATTGATTTTGAAAAAGAAACTGGAAGCAAACTTTTTTTGAAAAGGATAAATAAACAAAACTTGAAGGCATTATTTTCCCCTTCCATTTATCGCTTTGAAGATATTGAATCTGAGTCAGTAGATTATTTCCAACAAGACTCCACATTGTTTTCTTTTACAGGAAGTACGTGTAATTGTCTGGGTGAAAACTTCGCAGTTATATTTCATCGACTTACAACTGTTGATAAAGATGGAAATCTTTATGGGGATAGAGGCTCAATAGATATTTATGATACAAATGGAAATATAGTTCATTCTCTTTTTAATTTAGATGTTGATGTCAAATATCCAGTTGTTACTAATAATGGAAAATATTTAATGTTTAGATATGGTGGATGGCTTGATGAAGATGAAATTATTCTTAAAGAGGGTTATAGGATTTATGATTTATCAAGTAGTAATGAACTTGTTTTAGATTACCAAATTATTGATTCTGAACAGCTAGCTTTACCTATTGTGGTGGGAAATCTACTATTTATCACAATTGACAAACCACATAGAAAATTACATCACTTAATTTATGATTTAGAAAATAATATTAAATACTCTAAATTAATAACTTTTCCTCAAAGTGTTGGAATTCATAAAAGGACTAAAGAATTTATATCCTTAAAAGACTATAATACACAAGAAACCACAAAACTTTATTACGAAAAATATTTCAACAAAGAAAAAATAAAGTGATATGAAAAATTAATAATAAGTCTTCTAATTTTTCTACGTCTTCAAGGTCGAGAATATTATTCATTCTTCATTATCTCATTATTAATCAAAAAGCGTTGTTACGATTAAATCGTAACAACGCTTACTATTTTATATTAAAAATTACGCAAATAATACGGTCAGCTAGAGCAGACCGCTACAAAATTCTATTGTAGCGTTACTTCTCTTTCTTCAATCATCTTACGGATGTTGATCAATGCATAACGCATTCGACCCAAAGCCGTATTGATGCTCACACGAGTTAGTTGTGAAATTTCTTTAAAACTCATATCTGCATAGTGACGTAAAATCACTACCTCTCTTTGTTCAGGAGGTAAAGCATCTACGAGTTTACGAATTTTTTGATGAGTTTGACTCTTCATGATAGATTGCTCCGCATTGTCATCGCCAGATTTCAATACATCGAAAATATCAAAAGTTTCTGTTTGAGATACTTTTGGACGACGTTTGCTTCGTCTAAAATTATCTACACACATATTATAAGAGATACGTAAAGCCCATTGTAGGAACTTCCCTTCGTGGTTATACTTTCCTTTACGTAGTGTATCAATAATTTTGATAAACACTTCTTGGAAGATATCCTCAGCTAGAGCTGTATCTTTTACGAATAAATATATTTGAGTGTATATTTTTGCCTTGTGACGAGTTAATAATTCTTCGAAGGCTTTTTCGTTACCGTCTAGGTAACAGATAATCAATTGCTGATCGTTCAATGGTGTAACTTGCATAACTGTCTACATTTAAAGTTAAATAGAGAAAAATTGGTCTCTGAAAATAATATGTATTTAAATTAAAGTGTAGAAGTTATTCGATCTATAGACAATTAATTTTATGAAGTAATAAGGTTGAAAAAATAGATTTCTTATACGTTGTATTCAAAATCTATTCCCAAGATAAGGGATTATTATATTCGTTGCTAGTTTTTTTTTATCATTAAGAAAAAATTAACGAAAACGTTAAATAGCTTACATTTATTGCATTTCCATTCATTTAAAATGATTTATCCTCTTGTTTTTTATTTCTATTTAAAAACATAAAACAAATCATTCTTACCTAACTTATTGAAAATCAACTATTTAAATCATCATTTAAATAAAAAATAGTATTGAATAAATACTTAATAAGTAACATAAGTAGAACGTGAACAAAAGGTGAACTCCTTTCCTATTGAAAATTTATTCTTGTTAACATTAAGAGATTTAAAATAAAAAAAAAATTATTTAATAACTCGATGTATTTCCCAATTTCCTTTTTGTACAACTTGAATAATATAATGTCCATTATGCCAATCAGAAGTATTAATCTGAAAGGAATTATCATCTTTATTCAAAATACCCTTTTGGATTTTTCTCCCTGAAATATCAATTATCTCAAAGAATGCTTGTTGTCCAAAGGAAGATCCTGTCTCTATCGTAAAACTATTCTCAACGACTGTTGGATAAACAACGATTTCATTTTCGCCAATAATTTGTAAAGATATAATTTCACTCTTCTCTTTATTTCCATCAAAATCAACATCTATAATGCGATAATAATGTATACCTTTATTTACATCACGATGTGTAAATGTATAGGTTTGTTGAACTGCAGTTGTTCCTTCCCCTTCCTGTATTCCTATTTCATCAAAATCAACTCCATCAACACTATGTTGAATTATAAAGTATTCATTATCCAATTCAGAAGCAGTAACCCATTTTAACATCACACCTTTATTTCTAGCACTTGCTTCAAAAGTGAGTAGTTCAATTGGAAGTGGTAATGTTGAATTACCAACATTCGGAGTTGCCTCACTTGCATTAATATATTCCCATGGACCTGTTCCATCTAAAGGTCTAGCGATACCTACATTTCCTCCACTACCTACAGAAACATAACTACTAGCACTTGCAGCAATATCTATTGTTTGAGAAGGACATCCTGTTATTGCAGCAGTAGTTATAGCGACTGCATTTTCAGGAAGATTTCCAGTTGATGGACTTTCATAAATAACACCATCAACTAATGAAGGTGTTGTTGCGGGATTATAAAGACCAACAAATTCTCCAGTATTGGTTAATCCCATAATATTTGCCCCAGTTGTACATCCACAAGTTTCAACATCTAAATCTACCGCTGTAGAACCATTTGGTCCAGGTGTATTTGCATAGGTCGCATTACCTATCACATAAATCCCATCTGAAGGAATTAGAGTTCCTGCGGGAATTGTAACACTCCAATCACCATCAGTTAAAACATAACATCCTATATCTGTTCCAGCTGTACCAAATAATTCAACCCATTCACCAGCGGTATTACTACCGTCGGCAAAACCTGTTGGTGGATCGTAAATAATTTCATTTAAAGTTACTTGCGCAAAAGAGGTAAAATAAAAACCAATAAATAAAAATGTGAATATTTGTCTCATCATAAACGGTTTTAAATTAAAGAATATGGAAGGGATTACTTGACGAGGTATTAAGAAAGAATTTCTTTTTAGTTAGATTGGATTCATTTGTTAAATCACAATTTGTTTATCAAATTTATTAAATATTTAGTTCTAATTATAAAATTTAGGACTTTAATAAATAATTAAGATTTAATGTTCGAAAGTATCTTATTATTAAAAATGGTAATTCAATATCAACGATATAGGAGCATTAAAAAAAGTGTTGATAAAATAAGCTTTATTCTTATTCTCATCTTGCTGAAATCCTAAATTTAATCCATAACCAGTTTCCGTCAATAAAGATAATCGATTAGTAAAATTATATTGAAGTCCAAAAAGACCTCGAAAACCTAATGCAGCAGAGAACAGTTCATCAACATTAGAACTTGGAAATTGAGTATTGGAACTTATAAATGAAGTTTTACTATATCCTGATGATATCATATTTTCCCAGCCGAAGTAAGTTCTCCATTTTCGAGAAATAGGTCGATGATATTCTTTTCCCCAATTAAAATTTAAATTGACTTGACTAGAACTTATTCCATTATTAGGTCTATCCATCCAATTCACTCTACCACCATAACCAAATCGCCATTTAGTTTTATCATTTCCTTTTTTATATAAAATAATAATACTTGGAGTTCCACCACTTGCTTCATTAAAACTTAAAAACCGTAATGCGAAATTGGTAAAACTTATTCCTACCTGTTTTCGGTAAGTCTCTGTTAAGGGTTCAACATTGGATTGTGCTCGTAAAGAATAACTGAATGTTAGTGCAAATAAAATGATTATAAAATTTTTCATAGCTTTTGATTGTTTTTAAATGTTATTAAATGAAAAATGCAAGCTGGGATTTTCATTAAATAAAACAAAGTAAGAACTCCTATTTATATAAATTTTAAACCTTCTTAAGGTTTTGTGAAAACTTTAATTCTCATCTTTTGTTTTTTTAATAAGAGGTTAAAAAGCACTAATTTCGTCCTCTCAAATTTAACATACTCTTGTATTCATTTCGCTTCCAAAAAAATACTATGCCTACTAAAAAAGAAACTACTGTTCTCAAAAAACCTAGAGCTACCAAACAACTAGAAGGAATTCATATCAAAGGTGCTCGTGGTAATAATCTTAAAAATGTAGATTTAATTATTCCCCGAAATAAATTAGTCGTTGTTACTGGTGTATCTGGTTCTGGAAAATCTTCCATTACTATGGACACCTTATATGCAGAAGGGCAAAGAAGGTATGTGGAAAGTCTGTCAAGTTATGCTCGGCAATTTTTGATGCGGATGAAAAAACCTGAAGTAGATTTTATCAAAGGAATTTGCCCTGCGATTGCAATCGAACAAAAAGTAAGTACTCGAAATGCTCGTTCGACTGTAGGTTCCTTGACTGAAATAATTGACTACTTAAGATTGTTGTATGCTCGTATTGGAAAAACTATTTCTCCTATCAGCGGAAAGCAAGTGCGAAAACATGAGGTGCAAGATGTCGTTGATTTTATTCAAAAACAAAAACTAGATACTAAGATTCAACTCTTTATTCCTTTACAACAAAAATATAAGGATAGAACTTTAAAACAAGAATTGAATCTTTTGATGCAAAAAGGATACACTCGTTTGTATTTTAAAAAAGAACTTAAACGCATCGAAGATGCGCTAGAAGAGTCTAAATTAAAATTAGAAAAAACAGTAGATTTCTATGATGGAAAAGATCTGAGGATTTTGATTGACCGTTTTGTGGTTAGAGCAAATGATGATACTGAACATATGCAACGTATCGCCGATTCTGTTCAAAATGCTTTCTATGAAAGTGAAGGCGAATGTATCGTTGATGTGATAGATAAAGGTGTTAAAAATTTCAACAATCGCTTTGAGTTAGATGGAATGGATTTTTTAGAACCGACTCACCAATTATTTAATTCCAATAATCCTTATGGAGCTTGTCCCGTGTGTGAAGGTTTTGGTAGAGTGATGGGAATTGATGAAAACAAAGTAATTCCTAATCCTTCGCTTTCTGTTTTTGATGGCGCAGTTGCTTGTTGGAAAGGAGAAAAATTAGGGTTATGGTTAAAACGATTTTTGAGTAGTGCGCATAATTTTAATTTCCCAGTTCATCGCCCGTGGCAAGACTTGACTAAGGCGCAGAAGAAATTGATTTGGGATGGCAATGAACACTTTAATGGTGTCCATGATTTTTTTGCGGAGCTACAAGAGAAAACTTATAAGATTCAAAATAGAGTGATGCTCGCTCGTTACCGAGGGAAAACCAAATGTCATAATTGTGGCGGTGGTCGGCTTCGTCCCGAAGCTTCTTATGTCAAAATTGGAGGTATTCCTATTTCCGAATTGCTCGATATTCCTTTAGATGAATTATTAGGTTTTTTTGATAAATTAAAACTCGAAAAGAACGATAAAGAAATTGCAAATAGATTGTTATTAGAAGTCAATAATCGATTGCAATTTATGTTAGATGTTGGTTTGGGATATTTGACTTTGAGTAGAAGTTCGGCAACATTGAGTGGAGGAGAAACTCAACGTATCAACTTGACTCGAACGCTTGGAAGTAACTTAACGAGTTCACTTTATATTTTGGATGAGCCAAGTGTTGGATTGCATCCGAGAGATACCGATAGGTTAGTGAAGGTTTTAAAATCACTTCGAGATTTAGGGAATACTGTTGTGGTCGTGGAGCATGAGGAAGACATTATCAAAAATTCTGACTACCTCATTGACATGGGACCTGAAGCTGGTATTCATGGAGGCGAAGTTGTTTTTGCAGGTGACTATAAAAAGATTTTCAAACTTGCTAAAGATAGTTTGACCACAGGTTATATGAGTGGGCGAATGGAAATTCCAGTTCCAAAAATTCGTAGAAAATTTACAGACTTTATCGAAATCAAAGGAGCACGTCAAAACAATTTAAAAAATATAGATGCTAAAATTCCTTTGAATACTTTGACTGTGGTAAGTGGAGTTTCAGGTTCTGGAAAAACGACTTTGGTTAAACAAATTTTATATCCCGCACTCAAAAGACATTTAGGTGAAGCGCATCCAATTGCGCCAGGTATGCATGATGAGTTGACAGGAAGTTTGTCAAAAATTACGCAGGTGGAAATGGTAAACCAAAATCCAATTGGTAAATCATCTCGTTCCAATCCTGTTACTTATGTGAAAGCTTACGATGCGATTCGAAACTTGATGTCGAAGCAACAACTCTCTCGAATCAGAGGTTATCTCCCTAAACATTTTTCATTTAATGTAGATGCTGGTCGTTGCGAAACTTGTAATGGCGATGGCGAACAAGTTGTAGAAATGCAATTCTTAGCTGATGTCAGATTGGAATGTGAAGAGTGCAAAGGGCAACGATTTAAAGCTGAGATTCTTGATGTCAGATTTAAAGAAAAAAATATTTTCGAAATCTTAGATTTGAGTGTAGAAGAAGCTCTTGATTTTTTCGCAGATGTAAAAGAGGTTGTAAAAAAAATTCAACCTCTATTTAATGTAGGTTTGGGTTATATCAAATTGGGGCAATCGTCTTCTACCCTTTCGGGTGGTGAAGCGCAACGAGTGAAGTTAGCTTCGTTTTTAACGAAGGAAAGAGTTACTGAAAAAATCCTTTTTATTTTTGATGAACCTACGACTGGTTTACATTTTCATGATATTCAAAAACTGTTGGATGCGTTGAATGCGTTGGTGGAAAAAGGTCATACGGTTTTGGTTGTAGAGCATAATATGGAAGTTATCAAATCTGCGGATTGGGTAGTTGACCTTGGACCTGATGGTGGTAAGGGTGGAGGGAATTTAGTGTTTCAAGGTACGCCTGAAAAGTTGGCTAAAGTGAAGGGAAGTCATACGGGACATTTTTTGAAGGAGAAATTGTAAGTTTGTTTTTACCGCAGAGTTAAAGAAGAGTCTGGCGCAGAGTTATACAGAGTTTTCAAAAATGTTTAGTAAAAAACTCTGTGTAACTCTGCGCCAAACTCCTTTCAACCTCTGCGGTAAAATAGTTCCGTTCAAGTAGAAAACATTTGAATACATAACAATACATTTAAAAGAAAAAAGAAAACCCTTGAATCTTTCGATTCAAAGGTTTCTTAATATTTAGTGTAAAGATTCGTTTCCTATTAAGCGTCTAAGATTGTTTCATTTTCCTCTCCATCTTCACTCGGTTCCCAATACGAAATCGCTAACAATCCTAAAAAGGTCAAAAGTCCATTTACCGCAATATTCAAGAAGCCTAATTTAAATCCAATAAATAAATCATTGTATTCCAAAAAGTAAGTAATGAGTGGCGCAACTACACATATCACAGGAACCATCCATCCATCTTGAATTTTTGATTTGACAAATAAACCAAAAGTAAATAAACCTAGCAACGGCCCATAAGTATAACCCGATGCTTTAAATAAATTATTGATAACTGGTTTGTCAGTTAAATAGTAAGAAAGTATAATTACTAAAAAGAGTACAACTGAAAAACCAATATGAACTATCCATCTCGTCTTTTTATTTTCATCTTCTGATTTTTCATTTTTTTCCATATCTAAAAAATCAACACAAAACGAAGTCGTCAATGCAGTCAATGCAGAGTCCGCACTCGAGTACGCTGCAGCTATCAATCCTAGAATAAATACAATTCCTACATAAGGGGAAAGATGCTCTAAAGCTATGGTTGAAAAAAGTTGATCAGTACGTTCTGGAATTTCGATACCTACATTTAATGCATAGATATAAAGCAATGCACCTAATCCTAAAAACAACATATTTACAAAAACCAAAACAATACTAAATGCAAATACATTTTTTTGAGCATCACCTAATGTTCGACAACTCAAATTCTTTTGCATCATATCTTGGTCGAGTCCTGTCATCACAATTGCAATCAAAGCTCCAGAGATAAATTGTTTGAAAAAATTATTGGAGTCCGTCATAAAGTTATCGAAGAAAAACATTTGACTATAATCACTTTGTTGAATCGTCGAAATTAAATCTCCTGTATTCTTTTCCAAAGCATCTCCTATTGCCAAAATTGTCAACACTACCGCAGTCAACATAAAAAAGGTCTGCAAAGTATCTGTCCAAACAATCGTCTTGATTCCGCCTTGAAATGTATATACCCAAATCAACAAAATCGCCACCGCAACAACTGCCCAAAATGGAATCACCATATCGAAGCCTTGAGCAATTTGAAGAAATACAATCGCTACTAAAAACAACCGAAGCGATGCTCCAATGATTCTTGATAATAAAAAATAAAATGCGCCAGTCTTATAAGACCAAACTCCAAAACGCTCTTCCAAATATCCATAAATGGAAGTCAAATTCATTTTATAATAAAGAGGTAATAATACCAATGCTATCACCGCATATCCAACCAAGTAACCAAACACCATCTGCATATAAGAGAATGCCTGATTCGCTCCGCCGCCGCCAACTGCTCCAGGTAATGAGATAAAAGTCACTCCCGAAAGCGATGCTCCGATCATTCCAAATGCTACTAAATACCAAGGTGATTTTCGATTGGCAAGAAAAAAGTCAGCATTGTCAGCATCTCTACTCGTGAAGTAAGAGACTGCCATCAACACTAAAAAATACAATGCTATAACCCCAAATATAATCCCAGGTGTAAGTGTGCTCATCTATTGATTTTTCTCAATTAAGTACTTGGACACAAATATCTCCAAGTACTTACAGTTTTAAACTTTGACTTTATTTCTATAGATTTTCTATAGTCAATATGTTCTTATTTTTAAAAAGGGACGAAAGGTACTAAAAAAAGTGTTGAATTAGAATTAGGGATGGATTCTATATGCTTGTTTAAATTAAAAAAAAGATAAAGTGTCTTTATCTTTCTTCTAATATCTGTTAGTAAAGATATAAAAATATGGGAATATGAAAAAAATTGGAGATTTTTTTAAGGATAACTTTTTACTTTAAAAACACAGTATGACCTCTCTGAGGTCAGCAACATTAATTTGCTTTTTTACTAACATACTGTGACCACGCTGTGGTCATTCAATAAGATTCGATGACCACAGCGTGGTCACAGTATGTTAGATTTTAAATTAAAAAAGTATTCCGACCTCAGAGAGGTCGTACTGTTTTTTAGAATCTTAAAATAGTTTCAATCCTGCATCTTACTACCATAACTCAAGTCACCCGCATCACCTAATCCAGGAACGATGTAAGACTTAGCAGTTAACTCTTCATCTTGAGCACCAATCCAAAGTTTGACATTAGGATTTAATCTTCGAATATGATTAATACCATTAGTAGAGGCGACTGCGGTAATAAGGTGTGTTGCCTTAGGTATTCCAAATTGCTTCAATGACTCTATCGCCAAATTCATAGATGCTCCCGTTGCCAACATCGGATCACAAATAATCAAAACACAATCATCCAGATTTGGGCAAGAAGTATATTCCACATTTATCTCAAATGTTCCATCTTTATGATGCATTCGATAAGCGGAGATAAATGCATTTTCTGCATCATCGAATATATTCAATGCTCCATGATGCATCGGAAGTCCTGCTCTTAAAATTGTTCCTAAAACAATTCTATCAGTTGGCAATGCTACCGAAGCAATACCTAAAGGTGTTTCTACTTCCTTAGTTTCGTAGGTCAATGTCTTACTGATTTCATAAGCGAGCACCTCTCCTACTCTTTCCAAATTTCTTCGAAAACGCATTCCATCTTTTTGAATATTCACATCTCTTAATTCTGCGATAAACTTATTTGCGATAGAATTATTTTCACTCAGATTATAAATCATAAAAGTTAGTTTTGTTTTTTCAAATATAAACAACTTCTTTTACTTCTACTTTTTTTTTGTGAAATTTGGGTTTTAATTTAAAAAAATAAAAAAATGAAAAATCAATCTTTATTATTTCTATTCCTATTATCTACTTTCCTTTTTTCATGTGATAATCCAAAACCTCTTGAGCGAAAAGAAAATGCTGCTCCTGTTACCGAAAGTATGGAATCAAAAACTTTAGTACCAAGTCATGATGGTGGAGTTGACTTTTGGGTAGATAATGGTTGTACTCGTGAAATTCCAAAACCAACTATTAGCATGGGCAAACGTCCAAATAATTATAATTGGAAATTGGATAAACAACAAGGATACGGAAAAGAAACGATGTACTTAGATAATGGTTATAGTTTTGATATTACGAGCAAAGGTTGTCAATCTATTTGGGTGACGCATTCTTCTTTTATGCCTGCGGAAGAATTAGATGTAAGAGATGCAAAAGCAGTTTCTGCTAAAGTTATAGAACTACTTGAATTAACTTCTGAGTTTAGTACTTCTCCTATCGACATCAAAGGTAAAATACAAGCTCTAAAACAAGCTGTCGAACAAATTGGTCCTTTTAATATCGGACAGGAATTAGTATTAAATGATGGAGCAATCAAAGAAACTTTTGGTATTGATAAATTAGATACGAATGGTGAAAAAGTATTTATACAATATTATTTTACTAAGGGTCCAGTTTGATAGAGGCAAGCTGTGAGTATGAAAAATCCCGAATTTTCTAAATCGAAAATTCGGGATTTTTTTATGGTTTCGCTTCGCTATGGTTTTATGGTTTTTAATTTATAACTCATGTTACGCACTTTATACAAACTTAATCCTCTAACTTAACTTTTTTCCTTGATGAAAAAAGTTGAGTCAGAGGGCTTTAAATGTTTACGTAACATGAGTTATAAAAAAAACTTAAACTGCCTATTGGCAGTTTCAAAAATTATTCGACAACCATAAAGCGAAGCGAAACCATAAGCACAGCGAAATCATATAACAATAGCAAAGTGTAATCCATATAACAATTAAGTATTTATCACTCCAACACTATGGAATAATATTTGATATTAAACAATAACAAATGTGATATAAAAACTTTAATAACATTTATTTTTAAAATAAAATTCTCATGAATCCCTCAATCGCAATTTCATTTAAACGAATGAACACCAATCAGCAAATAAAATTTGTTGAAAATATTGTAGAAAAAATGTCATCTGACATCCGATTTAGAACCCTCCTACCTTATACTAAGGACCTATCATTAAAATTAAAAGAATGGAAAGTTTGCATAACCGATGCTCAAAATGGTGGCAAAATTAAAACCATCAAAAAAATTGAAAAAGGATTATCTATTAGAGATAAAGTTTTTCAGTTAGCTAATCAAGTAGAAATATTAGCTGAACACAATCAAGCTATTATTGTAGCTTCTGGATATAAAAGACCTCAAAAAGTTAAATTTACATCTAAAGCTTTTTCGAATCAGCAAATGCAAGAATTACTTGTAGCTATGGCTTAGGAAATATTTCAACTATATAGATTACCTATCATCAACCCTTCCTGATTTTTCAAATCAGGAAGGGTTTTGTATTTTTAAATATCACATATATCATTTACCATGTATACGGTATGTTATCATAGTGATGAAGTAGTTAACTTTGCTTAGTAACAGTAAAATACTTCCCTCCCCCTTCCCCTCTTTAGAATCTCCCCCAATAATAATTAACCAAGTACCTACTTCACCCATGAGAAACAATTATTTCAGTTTAGGATTTTTATTCCTATCACTCTTCTCTTTTAATATTTCCCAAGCTCAGACTTATGTTAATATTAATGTAACTGGCGGACTTAATGATGGTTCTTCATGGAGTAATGCTTATTCCGAATTATTCGTTGCCTTGCAAAATGCGAATAATGGAGATCAGTTATGGGTCGCACAAGGAACTTACATTCCTACATTAGGAACGAATCGTAATATTCCATTTCAGTTGCCTCAAGGTGTTGCTATTTACGGAGGATTTGTAGGAAACGAAACAAGTCTCAGTCAGAGAGATTGGGCTAATAATATTACAATCTTAAGTGGTGATATTGGGACTACAGGTATTTCAACTGACAATAGTTATATAGTAGTCAATGTTGCTCAATCAACAACTGATGTGACATTAGATGGTTTTACTATTCAACATGGTTACGCAGATGGAATCTTCTTAAAAAGTGGATCTGGATTATTTATTAATTCTTATGCTACTAATACAGGAAGTAATCCAATTATAGAAAATTGTACTTTCAGCAAAAATTACTCAGCAGATAGTGGCGGTGCTGTATATGTTGAAGCAGGTGCAGGAGGATTAGCTTCACCTTCATTTACGAATTGTATTTTTGAATATAATGAATCAGGCTTTAGTGGTGGAGCAGTTTATAATAGTGGTTTCTCAGGTGGAGATGTTTCCTCTTCATTTCTCAAATGTATTTTTCGAAATAATTTAGCAGGAGAATCAGGAGGTGCAATTTTTAATCATGGAGGTTTTGGAGGAACTGCTAATCCAAGTTTTAAAGAATGTAATTTTGAAAGTAATGCTTCTATCAATGGTCATGGTGGCGGACTCTATAATCAAGGTAGTCAAAATGGTGGTGATGCAAGTCCTTTTATAATCAATTGCAGATTTTATGATAATAGTGGTTTTGCAGCAGGAGCAATGTATAATAATGGTAGCAACTCTGGTAACAGTAGTCCAATCGTAACTAACTGTACTTTTTATAGAAACTTCACAACTGGAGCGGGTGGTACAGGAGGTTCTATTTATAGCAATGGAAGTCACTCAGGTAAAAGTAGTGCTCAGATTACTAACTGTATCATTTGGGGAAATAATGCTCCATTTGGTTCGCAAGTTATGCGTTCGGTTGAAGGCTCTCCTACTATTAGTTTTAGTCTTGTTGATGCTGCGGATTGTACTGCTTTGCAAAGTGGAACTAATCCTAATATCACATGTGGTGCTGGAATGATTTATAATATTAATCCATTGTTTACGGCAGCGAGTAGTGGTGACTTAACTTTACAAACAGGTTCGCCAGCTCTTGATGTAGGAAATAATTCTATCAATTCAGAAATCATAGATTTATCACTTTCTTCTCGTATTCAAAATGGTATAATTGATTTAGGAGCGTATGAAAAAGCTGCAGCTTTACCAGTTGAGTTAATTAGCTTTAGAGCTAATATAGAAAATGATGATGTAAAAATATCTTGGATTACTGCTAACGAAATCAATAATGATCACTTCTTAGTTCAACATTCTATAGATGGAACTAACTATGTAGATTTAGATAAAATCCAAGGTGCTGGTAATTCAGTTGTGCTCAATTCCTATTCCTATATTCATGATACACCTGAGAATGGAAATAATTATTATCGTTTAAAACAAATCGACTTCGATGGTTCATTTTCATTTAGTAATATTGAAATCGTAAGAGTTTATAATGGAACGTTAGGTATTTATCCTAATCCTGTAAGAGATGTTTTAAATATTTCATTCGATGAGTTTGAGGTAGGAGAAGTGGAGTTTGCTATATTTAATATTCATGGTCAAGAAGTTCACCGTCAAGTAGTTGATATTCAGGATGGTTTGCACATTATTGAATTAAATAAAGTAGGTTCTTTTTTACCTGGCAATTATTTTATCAAAGTTATTAACTCGAAGAGTGGAACTTATATTCAGAAGTTTCAAAAGTTGAGGGATTAAATATTTTATGGTTTCGCTTCGCTTATGGTTTTAATTTATAAAAAACTTAAACTGCCTACTGGCAGTTTCAAAATTATTCGAAAACAATAAACGAAGCGAAACCATATAACAATAAGCGAAGCGAAACCATATTATATCCCATCCCGATAATACATCAATATCCCACCAAAAATTGTAATCAACGCAATCAACACAGATGCCATACTAATCGAATACCGCATGTGCCTCACAAATAATTCTATTTCATTTCTAAAATTTGGATATTTTGAAATGACTTCTTTTTCCATTTTTTCTTTATCGAAAAAATGCGAAGCATCAAACTCTACATTATTTTGTACCAATACTTTATACACCTTAAATACTTTTACTCTAAAGTAAACATTCAAAAAAAGCATCGCTACAAATAAGGAAACCACTATCGTTATCAATATTACAAACATACTTGTCTATTTAGTTCTTTTGAAAATAAAGGTAATGAAGTTGTTTTAAAATCTACATTATTTTTCATCTTTGAATTTATATCTACCCATCTTTTTCCATGTCACACAAATAACATTTTTATTTAATATTAAAAAGATACTATTTTCTAATCTTACCATTGGAATACAAAATATCTTTTCCAAAGAGTAAAATAAGATTAATCTTATTTACTCTTTCCTACTCTAAAATCTTAAAAGCAAAATTTAAAAAAAACAAATAGAGTAACCTTCGAGAAGTACTCTATCAACAACCGTATCTCCACTAGTAGTCATATTAAAAAATTTACGAATTAAAATATAATAACTTTTCTACGATAGAAGAGTTGTTCACCATATAATTTTTCATTGTCGAATTTGATAATGAAATAATATAGACTATAATCTTATTCTAAAAACCGTTTACTAAATCCTAAAAAGGATTTTTCTAAAAACCGAATATTATGACAACACTTAAAAGTGTTAGATATGCAATTGTATTGTTATGTCTAACTATCCCTTTATTGCACTTACCTATTTTTGCAAACAAAATTGATAACAATACTTCTACAAATTCTTATAGTCTTGATTGTAATGGACAAATCAATGTTTCATTATCTACATTTGGTTTCTCTATTATTACTCCAAGTATGTTAGTTTCAAATACATCATCTGTAGGTCCATTAGAAGTACAAATTATGGACTCCAATAATAACAATATTGGCAATGTGGTCAACTGCGCTTATGTAGGTCAAATCCTTATGGTTTTAGTTACTGATACTGACTCAGGAAACTCCTGTTGGGGAAGTATTTTAGTAGAAGATAAATATGCTCCAACTATCACTTGTTCCAATATCACCATCGCATGTAGTGATGATACTACACCTGTAAATACAGGTACTCCAGCCGTTTCTGATAATTGTGGAATTACTACTACACCAACTTATACAGATGAAATTATAGAATCAGATTGTAATGATCCACAATTCGTCGCAGTTATTAATAGAACGTGGACAGTCACAGATTTATATGGCAATTCTAACTCTTGTGTACAGAATATTTCTATATCAAAAGCAGATATTAATACAACTGTTTTTCCAACAAATGTCGTTCTCGATTGTACCAATCCAAATCTTGATCCATTGAGTACAGGGGAACCTATGATTAATGGAAATACAATAGGTGGCTATTGTGGTTTGATGTTTTTCCATACTGATGCTGATACATTTCACAC
The DNA here is from genome assembly GCA_023301005.1 of Saprospiraceae bacterium. Taxonomy (GTDB): domain Bacteria; phylum Bacteroidota; class Bacteroidia; order Chitinophagales; family Saprospiraceae; genus CAJQQY01. Next base: position 19,208 of record JALZVK010000022.1, read on the forward strand.
TTGTGGCGGCGGTTATAAATTTTTACGTGAATGGCTTGTTATAGATTGGTGTACTAATGAGATTATTACACATAATCAATTATTTGAAATCGCTGATACAACTCCGCCGATCATCGAATGTCCTGATACATTGATATTTAACACTACTGCTAATTCTTGTTTGGGAAATGTATTTCTGACCATTCCGACAGTTACTGATGATTGTTCTAACAATACAATTACGGTCGATTTTTATTTTCAACAATCTACCGATCAATATACTTATCTCAATATTCCAGCAGGTACTCACTCTGGAACTTATACCGCTACTGATGAATGTGGTAATTCTTCTTCTTGTACTTTTTATGTAACTGTAAAAGATATGGTTGCACCAATTCCTGTTTGCGAAGGAACTACTCAAGTTGCCTTAGGCTCGGATGGATTTGCAAAAGTAGATGCAATTGTTTTCGATAAAGCGAGTACTGATAATTGCGAAATTGATACTTTCCTTGTTAGGAGAATGGATGAAGTCGATTTCTCAGGTTGTGCGGAATTTAGTTGTAATGATATAGGCGATACTATAATGGTCGTACTTCGAGTCATAGATTTTTGTGGAAATTATAATGAATGTATGGTAGAAGCAATCGTCGAAGATAAGATACCACCAACGTTGGTTTGTCCTCCCGACAAAACGGTTGACTGTAGCGAGTTAGCGACTTTGGATATTGATACACCTTCATTTCTAGACAATTGTGGATTGGCTGGACCACCTATAATGCTTGATGATGAGACTATCGGATTTGACAATTGTAATAATACAGGAACAATTATTCGCCGATGGTATATTGAAGATTTGAGTGGATTAAGAGATACTTGTACTCAAATAATAACAGTAGAAGATAACGAAGTTTTGAGTTTTACATTTCCAAATGATACCACGATTTCATGTACGAGTTCTTTTGATCCTTCCGTTACAGGTACACCTATTGTTTCATCGGGTTGCGGAGATATATTAATTGTTCCAGAAGATGAAAATTTATTTCCAGTCAATCCTCCATGTGAAATATTACTAGTGAGAAGATGGCGACTTTTTGATAATTGCACCAATACCTTTTTACCGCAAGAAGGTACTCAACTCATCAATATTGTAGATGACGTTGCACCTGTTGTTACTTGTCAAGATACTATCAAAGCTGATTTCTTTGGTTTTGATGCTCCTTGCGAAACTTTTGTAAATGTTTTTACTGATGCTGATGACGCATGTAGTTTTATTTCTAATATATTTAATAATGATCCTTTGGGAACATCACCTTTTGGGTTTAATGCTTCAGGTTCTTATCCAATAGGAGAAACCACAGTTATATTTACAGCAGAAGATGCATGTGGAAATGTAGGTACTTGCGAAACTGTTGTACAAATCAATGATCGAGCTGGTCCATTTATATTATGTCCTCCTTTTATCACTCTTGTAGCACCAACTCCGACAACTCCTGTAAGTATAACGGTCGATGAAATCGAAGGAATGCTAAATACATTTGATATGTGTACACCAGATTCAATTACATTTTTTATAGATCCTTCTAGTATTAACCAACCTTCGTGGATTTGTGCGGATGCAGTAAATGCTAATGGTGCTATTGATACCATAACAGTTTTCGCACAAGATATTTCTGGAAATGTCAGTTCCAACTGTGAAGTGGAAGTTAGAATTGCTTGCCCTCTTTTGTTAACAATGGCTGGAGTCATTTATACACCTGAGAGTGAAATGGTCAAAGATGTCATGGTCAAAATTAATGATGGTTCTGACTCTACTATGAACTACGCTGAAGAAGGTGAATATTTTCAAGACAGTCTTACTATCGGAAATGATTATATAGTTACTCCCGAAAAAAATATTAATCCACTTAATGGAGTGACCACTTTCGATTTAGTTTTGATAAGGAAACATATTCTTGGATTGGAACTTTTAGATAATCCTTATAAAATAATTGCAGCTGATGCTAACCAATCGAATAGCGTAACTGCATTAGATATTGTCTTATTACGTTCCTTGATTTTACATATCATAGATGAACTTCCTAATTCTAATTCGTGGAGATTTGTAGATGCACATCATCAATTTACTAATACTATCAATCCTTTTTTAGATACTTTCTCTGAAAGTATGAGTTGTATAAATGTCACACAAAATGATATGAACATGAATTTTGTAGGTATTAAAGTAGGTGATGTCAATGCAACGGCAACATCTGAAAATTTAATAACAATAGATACACGTACTCCAAATTCTTCAATTCAATTCTATACGGAAGATATTTTATTAGAGAAAAGTAAGACTTATTCCGTTCCGATTTTTGCAGATAATTTGAACGAATTGGAAGGATTTCAATTTACTTTAGATTTCGATTTTGCTCAAATTGAGTTTCTTGAAATAGAAAATGGAATTTTATTTCAAGAAAATTTTGGAAGAAAATATGAAAAAAATGGAGCAATTACTTGTAGTTGGATTAGAGAAAATGAAATTGAAAATTTGGCTAAAAACCCTTTGTTTTCAATAATAATCAAGGCAAAAAATAAAATTTTCCTAGAAGATATACTCTCTATTAATTCCAGATATATTGTTGCCGAAGCATATAATATAAAAAATAAAATACATGGAATTGATTTATTATTTGAAAAAAATGATTTAAATTTATACAACGAATTAAATGAAGTTCTACTTTTTCAAAACCAACCAAACCCGTTTACGCACACTACCAAGGTAAAATTCTATTTACCTCATCACACATACTTGGAACTTCACATACTAGATATCACAGGGAAAATTGTAAAAAAATACCAAACATCAAAATCGAAAGGAATTCACTACTTAGATGTAGAAGGCAGCATTCTTCCTTCATCTGGAGTTTATTTCTATAAATTAATTACTCCAACATTTTCGTCAAGTAAGAAAATGTTGATTATAAAATAAATTAAACAATCTAAGAACTTGTTGGAAAATTGGGTTTTGAGATAAAAATCCAATTTCCCAATAAGCTCTAATACTCCTAACGAGAAAACACCTAACGCACTAGCACGGCATTAACATGTTCATTTGACAATTCCAAAAACTTGATACTAGATATCATAAGATGATGGACTGTTTGCCGTGCGTTTTTTTTCTTCTCTTTTTCTTTTTCCAAAGCTGATTTTCATTTTAATCTTTTTTGTATTTTTATTGTTTTAAAAAACAGTATGACCTCTCTGAGGTCAGAAATATTAATTTGTTTTTTTACTAACATACTGTGACCACTCTGTGGTCATTCACAATTATTCGATGACCACAGCGTGGTCAAAGTATGTTAGATAAATTTTAAATCAAAAAAAGGATTCCGACCTAAGAGAGGTCGTACTTTTTTTTTTAAAATTTTAAAATAGTATTAACCGAGAAGCAAATAATTTATAACAAACCATACACTTGAAAAACACTATTATGAAAAAGTACAATCTGCTTTTAATTTTCCTATTAGGGCATGTCTTTATCTTTTCTCAAAAAAAATCAATCAATTATTTCTTACCTGACTGCGAATATAATTCAGCAATTCCAACTCCTGAATCAGTTCTTGGATATCAAGTCGGTGAATGGCATGCAAGTCATGATCAAATTGTAATGTACCTTCGAGAGTTGGCAAGAGTGTCTCCTCGAATCGTGATGGAAGAGTACGCCCGTTCTTATGAGAATCGTCCTTTGTATCATTTATATATTACCTCCGAATCTAATCATAGTCGATTAGGAGAAATTCAAAAAGAGCATTATAAACTTTCTCAACCTGATAAATCAGGTAGTGTTGATGTTTCAAATATGCCTTCGGTCGTCTATCAAGGATTCAGTATTCATGGTAATGAAGCGAGTGGTGGAAATGCAGCTTTACTTGTAGCTTATCATTTAGCAGCAGGACAATGTGAAGAAGTTAACGACATTTTAGATAATGTAATTATATTGTTAGATCCAGTTTTTAATCCTGATGGTTTTCATCGTTTTTCGACTTGGGCTAATTCTCATAAAAGTAAAAATCTAAGTTCCGATCCTAACGATAGAGAGTACAACGAAGTTTTTCCAAGAGGACGAACCAATCATTATTGGTTTGATTTGAATAGAGATTGGTTATTGTTACAACATCCTGAGAGTCGTGGTCGTGTTGCTAAATTCCAAGAATGGAAACCTAACATTTTGACAGACCATCATGAAATGGGAACTAACCAAACTTTCTTTTTTATGCCTGGAATTCAAACTCGAATTCATCCACTCACTCCTAAACGAAATCAAGAACTTACGAAAGAGATCGGTACTTATCATGCTGCCGCTTTGGATAAAATTGGTTCGCTATATTTTACTGAAGAACGTTACGATGATTACTATTATGGCAAAGGTTCTACTTACCCTGATGCTAATGGATGTGTCGGAATTTTATTTGAACAAGCAAGTTCGAGAGGACATTTACAAGAGACTCCAAATGGATTAATGAGTTTTTCTTTTACCATTCGTAATCAAGTTACAACTGCTATGTCAACGCTACGTGCGGCAGTTGGTCTTCGTGAAGATTTACTCAATTATCAAAGAGAATTTTATAAATCAGCTATCAACGAATCACGAAGTGATTCTCGTAAAGGTTATGTTTTTTCTGAACCAAAAGACATGGGAAGGTTAGTCGAATTTGTCAACCTACTTCAGAAGCATGACATCAATGTTCAAACTTTACAACAAGACATTTCCGCAGGTGGAAAAAAATATAAAAAAGAAAATTCCTTCTACGTTCCTTTACAACAAAATCAATATCGACTCATCAAATCTGTCTTTGATCCTATTTTCAAATTTGATGATAGTTTGTTTTATGATGTATCGACATTTACGCTTCCTATGGCATACAATATTGATTATCAAGAAGTTACAGTTGGAAAAACATTAAGCGAAAATATGCCCACACTCGGCAAACCTGAAGGAAAAGTCATAGGTGGAAAAAGCGAATACGCTTATTTGTTAGAGTGGCATGACTACTATGCGCCTAATGCTTTGAACGAATTATTAAGTGCTAACTTAATTGTAAAAGTAGGAACACAACCTTTTCAAATTCCAACTTCCGAAGGATTAAAACATTTTGATTACGGGACCATTCAAATTCCTGTAAGCAATAATCAAAGAGGAAATGCAGATGATATTTTTGCACTCATTCAAAAAGTAGCGAACAAAAATGGATTGACTTTTTACGGCGTAGAAACTGGTCTAACTCCTTCGGGTAGCGACTTAGGTAGTGGTGATTTTAAACCATTAAAAAAACCTGAAGTTTTACTTCTAGTAGGAAGTGGCGTGAATAGTTATGACGCTGGAGAGGTGTGGCATTTGCTCGATCAACGCTATGATATGGCAATTACAAAAATGGATGTTAGTCGTTTTAGTAGAGTTGATTTGAGTAGATACAATTGTATTGTTATGGTCGATGGAAATTATAATAGTATTTCTAGTCAGGCTGATAAATTAAAAGATTGGGTACAAAAAGGTGGTACTTTAATTCCATTTAAAAATGCTATCCGTTGGGCAAAATCTAAAAATATTTCGTCTGCTAGTTTTAAAAGTTCTGCTACCAAATTAGAAAAAGAAAAAAGAAGACCTTATGAAAAAATTGGAGCAGATAGAGGATCACAAGTTATCGGTGGTGCTATTTTTCAAACTGAATTAGACTTGAGTCATCCGCTAGGTTTTGGTTATCACAATTCACAGCTTCCTATTTTTAGAAGAGGAACTTTATTTTTAAAACCTGCTAAAAATATTTATGCGACACCTTTGATTTACACTTCTTCTCCCCTCTTGAGTGGATATATTTCTGATAAAAATTTAAACACTATCAAAAATTCTGCTTCTATTGTTGTTTCTGGTTTGGGTAGAGGTAAGGTGATTAATATGGCTGACAATACGAACTTTAGAGCGTTTTGGTATGGTACGAATAAGTTGTTTGCCAATGCGATTTTCTTCGGGCATATTATTGATGGTGGAACGGTGGAGAGAGGTGAGTAGTAATCACTAATTTATTTTTCGACCGAACTTAGATTTTAACACATAGGCACATAGAACACATAGTTTTTACTTTAAAAATTTATAATCAAAAAAACCTATGTATTCTATGTGCCTATGTGTTAAAATCTAAGTTCGGTTAAATACAATTATGAACATCAGAAAAGGAACTCCAAACGATATTCCAAACATCTGCAAATTGCTCATCAACACATGGCAAAATTGTTATACCGATTTTATGCCTTCCTCTTTTTTATCCAATCTTAATTTAGAAAAACAAATACAAAGACATAGCAAATACATGTCATCATCAGCCAACTACTTTGTCGTAGAAAATGATGCTCATAAACTCTTAGGCTTTGCATCTTATGGTAAAAGTAGAATGGAAAATTTTTCATTTAAGAATGAACTCTATACTATTTATGTTTGTAAAAAAACTCAAGGAAAAGGTATCGGAAAATTATTGTTAAATACCATATTAGATGATATAAAAAATGACGAAACTTCCTTAGTCGTTTCTGTATTTGAACAAAATCCATTTATATCATTTTATCTAAAAAATGGCTTTAAAAAAATTGGAGAAGAAGTTATTGATTTGGGGCAATTTGAATTAATTGGAGGAATATATGCCAAGACGCTGACAAAAACTCTTTCTACCTAAATAAGGTTTTAAGGCTAAAAAAAACGTTACGCCCTTAAAAACTCATATAAATTAAACATGTTTAATATGAATTCATAAATCGTTGACTATCAATACTATACAGTTACTTCATTTTTACCACTTATAAT
>JALZVK010000023.1 GCA_023301005.1 Saprospiraceae bacterium
TAAAAATTGTCGAATAAGTAGGACTAACTTTCAATTCTCCATTTTTAATTTTTAATTTAAAGTCGAATCAACTTCCTCACCTCCGTCACATTCCCATGATTGATTTTTAAATAATAAATCCCCGCACTATAATCAGACAAGTCAAAAGTCTGCTGTACAAAATCAGTTGCATTTTCTAATTCTACAGTTTGTAGAACTTGCCCCATTTGATTGTATAAATCCATTTGTACATTTCCAGAATAACCTTCCAACTCAGCAAAGAAAATATCTTCACTCGGATTAGGATATATTTTTAGAAACTGATTGTTTGTCAAATTTTCCGTAGGGGTATAATCACCTGCAAAAAATTCATAGATTAAAAATGCTCCAAAATCAGGTTCTAAAAAAGTAAAAGGATCGCCAATACTTTTTAAATTAAATACTTTCATTGTCATCATTATTTACCCACCAAGCAATTCCATCTTGGTCAAAATTTTAAAAGGTAACAAGTCTAATATATATTCAAGTTAAAGATAGTATCCTGATAAGCGGTGTTTACGCTAACAAGCGTAGAAGACAATTTTCAATTTTTTATTTTCAATTATTAACTGCGACTTGTCGCTATGGGGTGCATAACAAATTATCGTTTAACTTAGAATAGTTATATGGAAATTTTTTTTTTTGAAAAATGAGAAAATTATACGAATCAAAATTCGGATAAAACGACAATTTATTATGCATCCAAAAATTAACAACGTAATTGAAAGACAAAAAAATAAGTATTTTTACTTGCCTAAATACCCTGAATATTAAGAAAATAGCAAGTTTAATAATATAAAAATACCATTTGATGTAAGTATTGTTTACATTTGTATAACAACTTTCTCCAAGTGAAAGCCTAATATTTAAAAGAACAACCCCACCGTTTATAATACTTTCCTAAACCGATTATTAAGCTAATTTCCTAGAAATTAAAACATACATACTATTTATAATATAAAGGCAAACTATTTGCTTTAGTTGGTTCTTCCTTCGTCTCTTGGGAAGAATCACAACTGGAAGCATTTTTGTAATATATATGTGAGGATTGAACATTTTTCAATTTTTATGATAAGAATTAAATGACTATAGAAAACCAGATACAAAGACCTGTTTATTTTCCTGGACTAACAGGATTAAGATTCTTCGCAGCATTCGTAGTAATTATATGCCATGTCGAGGAGTTTAAATCTATTTGGGAAATTCGAGAAACAAATACATGGAACTTGCATTTCTTTTCATTAATGGGAGAATTAGCAGTAACATTTTTCTTTGTGTTAAGTGGTTTTTTAATTACCTATTTACTTTTAGTAGAAAAAGAAAAAACAGGAACGATTGCGATGAAGCAATTTTGGATGCGTAGAGTACTACGTATTTTTCCACTTTACTATCTAATCGTTTTTCTAGGATTATTTATCTTTCCAATATTTCCAATCTTTGACTTTCCTGAATGGACTTCACATATTTACGATAATTACTGGACGAAAGTATTGATGTATATTTTCTTTTTGTCCAATGTCGCTATAGCTTCCATATATCCAATACCTTATGCCGTACATACTTGGTCGATAGGAGTAGAAGAACAATTTTATTTGTTATGGCCTATCCTAGTTAAGTATTTCAAAAAGACATTTATGTTATTGGTTGGGATTATTGTGGTGTATTTAATTTTAGCAAAAGGAGCTTGGTTGGTCAATGACCTCACGGGAGGTTCGAGTCGACTTTTTCAAGTACTAAAAGATTTCTTTGTTTACACTCGTATTGATTGTATGGCGATTGGAGGAATAGGAGCGTATGCGGTGTACTTACAGAAAGAGTCAATTCTAAAAGTTATTTATAATAAATATTTTCAAGGAGGTTTATATGTTTTAGTATTTGCAATATTTTTTGCGCAAATAGAATTTGGATATTTTACTCATGAAGTATATTCAATTTTATTTTTGTTAATCATTTTAAATATTGGTTCTAACAGAAATACTTTCTTCCAATTAGAGCATCCGACTTTTAAGTATTTAGGAAGAATATCTTACGGGTTATATATGTATAATTATTTTTGTGTGCGATTGGCTTTGATAATAGTTCAAGCTATATGGGGAGAAAATACACTTTTAGGATGGTCCGGAAATATATTGTTATATATATTAGCAATTAGTTTGACATTGTTGTTTGCAGCTTTGTCTTATGAGTATTTTGAAAAACCATTTTTAAGTTTAAAACATAAATATACGATTGTAAAAAGTGGTGACGCTTTTAAACCTGAAGTAAAGAAAATGAAATTTCCTTTTGCACAACAAGATATAATTAAAAATTAAAAATATAATTTTATTGAAAAATATATAGAGCATCGAAACGAAGTTTCGATGTTTTTTTTTTTGGAAAAATTCGAAATATTCATCAAAACATATTGTTTGTTTTTTTGCAATTATTCGTATCTTCTTACTAGTGCTTGATTAAATTAAAATCATCCCGAATTTTCGATTTAGAAAATTCGGGATTTTTCATTTTTAGAATAATTATGATTATATGATTTTACTATAATTAAATTTAATGCTGAATATTTATGCATTTTCAACATAAAAACCACTCATCCTTTTTTACGACCACTCATCACAATATCAATAAATACCTCAATTTCCTATCCTATCTTTGAATTGTAATTAAGTAAGTATTTAAACAACATCACTATTAATAACTTTTTAAAAACTTAAAATCATGAAAAATCTATTAGTGTTTTTATTCGCAATAATTATGATTTCTGTAAATGCTCAAAGCATAGAAGGAGACTGGAAAGGCGCACTAGACGTACAAGGTGCAAAGTTGAATATCTTATTTCACATCACTAAAGATGGAGATAAATATACTACAACAATGGACAGTCCTGACCAAGGTGCGGTAGGAATTTCGATGGATAAAACAACTGTCCAAAATGGAAAATTAACGATAGCTGCGCCTGCAATGGGAATGACTTATGCTGCAACTTTAAGTGAAAGTAAGGAAGCTATCGAAGGTACTTTTAATCAAGGTGGAATGGAGTTGCCACTTAATATGACTAGAGTGGAAACGACCAATGAAGTCGTCGCAAAAGGAGATTTTAATTCACCTGAAATATTAGGCGATTGGAATGGAGTGTTGGATGTACAAGGAATGAAGTTAACAGTTGTCTTTCATTTGATGAATGAGAATGGATATTTGAAAGGAACAATGGATAGTCCTGACCAAGGTGCAAAAGGAATTCCGATGGAATCAGCTACTTACGAAAATGGAAAATTAACCATCAAAGCAAGTAACATGAGAATGGAATACAACGCTGAATTGAATGATGATAAATCTATGATCAAAGGAAAATTCAATCAAAATGGAATGAAGATTCCTTTAGAATTATCAAAAAAGAAAGTAGAGGAAAAAACAATGAGGCGACCTCAAGAACCTGAAGATTTTCCTTACAATCAAGAAGAAGTAAAATTTGTAAATACAAAAGGTGGTCATCATTTAGCAGGAACTTTGACGACGCCTTCTAATGGTAAGTTTGAAAAAATTGCGATATTGATTACAGGTTCTGGTCCTCAAAATAGAGATGAAGAATTAATGGGACACAAACCATTTTTAGTAATTGCTGACCACTTGACTCGACAAGGTATTGCGGTGTTACGATATGATGATAGAGGTGTGGGCGAGTCAGAGGGAAGTTTTAAAGGTGCGACTTCGAGAGACTTCGCTGGCGATGCAGCAGCAGCAGTTGCTTATTTAGAAAATAAAAAAGAGTACAAAGGAAAAGCTATTGGTCTAGTAGGACATAGCGAAGGCGGAATGATTGCACCGATGGTTGCGAGTGAAAATAGAGATGTAGATTTTATTGTGCTTTTAGCTGGACCTGGGATTGATGTTTTTGAATTAATGTTAATTCAAACTGCTAAAATAAATGAATCGCAAGGAGCGACAAAGGAAGAAATAGCTCGTAATAAAAAAGATGGTCGAAAGGTTTTTGATTACCTAATAAATAATTCAACTGCGAGTAAAGAAGAGTTAGGAAAAGGTCTAGAAAAAATTATTGGCGAGGCGTATGATAATATGTCTGAAGAATTTAAATCAAGTATAACGAAAGAAACATTAATCGCTCAACAAAAAGCTACGGTGTTAGATGATTGGTTTTTATACTTTATTAATTTTAATCCTGCGGATTATTTGACTCAAGTAAAATGTCCAACATTAGCGGTGAATGGAGAGTTAGATTTACAAGTGACAGCTAAAGAAAATTTAGCTGGAATTAAAGAAAGTTTGAAGAAGGCAAAAAACAAAAATGCAACAGTTAAAGAGTTTAAAGGATTAAATCATTTATTCCAAAAAACTGAAACAGGCGCGCCTTCTGAGTATGGAAGTTTGGAAGAAACATTTAATGTGGAGGTTTTGGAATATGTTTCGAATTGGATTTTAGAATTATAAATTTACTTAAGTAGTTAGCCAATAGAAACCGTGTTTTATAAGAATATCTTTTTCCGCTACCTGCCTGCCGGCAGGCAGGTTTTCCTTTAAAAAATAATACCATAC
>JALZVK010000024.1 GCA_023301005.1 Saprospiraceae bacterium
TTAGATTTAGTAATCGCCTTCCTTCCATTTCTCTTATGTAAATATATTGTTACAACAATCGTCAAAGTAATCGTAATCGTTCTAAATACATTCGCATAAAATCCTCCTGCCGCATTATCAGCCATTCCAAAAATCACCCAATAACAATTCATAAAGAAATGTAAAAACACACTCAACCAAAGATTTTTTCCCCACTCAATATATAACCAAGCAAACCACATTCCTCCCATTCCAGTTATTGCAAAGATTCCAAACGCACTCAACCAATCATTCGCTTGATACAAATGCATACTTCCAAATATCAATGCACTCAACAATCCCGCAGGAATAAATCCCCATCCTCCAAATCGATACAACTGCCCAAAAAGAAATCCTCTATAAAAAAGTTCTTCCGCTAAAGCTGCTAAAATAACGCCCCAATAAAATTTTCTAAAAGTCAATTCCGTATTCCATTCTCCAAAATATGCGAAACCAATCAACATCGGCAATGTAAATAAAAATGCAACGCCTAATCCTTTTAAAAATCCTTTGTCGATGCCCATCGACTTACCAATTTGATTCGGTCTATGAAAAAATAATAAGGAAAAGATTCCAATAATTGCAGGTGCTAAATATATCGCTGTCGCTCGTATATAATAGTTGTCAGGAAGGATTGATTTAATATTGATATTATCTGCTATCAAAAAAACGATGATGATAAATATGGAGAAGATGCTTTTGTTATTATTCATGTCTTTGAAATTTTAAGATTTAAAAGATGTATGATTCTTACAAAAGCAAATATGGGGCATTTTCCCACTTCTCACAAATTATAGTGACTAAGAGAACGAAGGAGGGATGAAAATAAAACGATTGGGCTAAAATGTAGTTTTCAGGGGCGAATTGTAGAAATAAATTCCCACAACTTGATAGAATACGGATGCCGCGGATTGAGCGAATTAGAGCGAATTCCTCTCAATACTTGTATTTTACCCTAACAAGTTAGTAGAAAAAATCCGCTCTAATCCGCTCAATCAGCGGCATCCGTGTTCTATCAAACAGGCTTATCCGACAATCTTTCCTTTACAGATTTCACCTTAGTTCTCGAAACAGGAATTTCCTCTTTCAAGGATTTTAATTGTAAAACATAATTAGGAGATTTGCCATTTAGATTTTCTACATTATCTAAATTGACGAGGTAGGAACGATGCACTTGTAGAATATCTTCATCGTCTATTTGTTGGGCAATTTTACTTAAAGGACTTCGAAGCATATGCTTCGATATTTTTCCATTTTTATCTAAATGAATGACGACATAATTATCTGAAGCTTTGATAAAAAGTAATTCTTCTTTTGAAAATTTTAGTTTCTCATTTTTATTTTCTCCTTCTATCGAAATGTAAATGTTTTGTTGAGCAACGACTACAGGTTCATATATGACAATTGGTTCATTTTTTATTTTCATATATCGAATGATAAAAACTATCATCAATGGAAAAAGACCCGTTGCAAACGCCATCCCAAAATAAAATAAAAATCCTCTCAATGAATACCCAAAACCTAATGTTATGTTTCGATAAAAATAAGTCGCTATTACTGTCAAAATAAAAACGACAATAATATGTATTATCTCTCTTCCATAAACCCAATTCTCTTTTTTATAAATATTTGAAAACACTAAAGGTAAGAGTCGAGCACTTATAAAATATACAACACCAATTACAATTCCATAACCTGCCAACAACATCAATTTTCCAGAATCTTGATAACTATAAGTCCCAAAAGGTTGTAATACCGCCAATACTAAAAAAACTGAAAGTCCTAAAAAAAATCCAACCCAAGCATCTTGCTTGATGGTATTTAGAGAAACAGTCTTTTTAAAAATTTCAAACATGGAAGTAGTTTTGATTTTTGAATGTGTCGAAAATTATAGCATAATACTTGGAATGGTGAGGAGAGATTATAACTACATTTTTTCCTCTGTCTTATTTATTTTAACAAACAATTCTATCCGAAAAATCGAAAAACCTTCAACACTTTTTTCTTTACTTAAAAAATATGCTTCAGGTTTAAATTTACTTGATAAATCAACGACATTTTTTCTAGCTGTACCTGAGGGGAGTCTAACACAATCATGAGAATACCCCAAGATAGTTCTCTACTTCCCCATCCAAAACATCTTGTATATTTTTTTCATAAATAGAGTTTATACAATTTAGATGATCATCAAAATTTCGTAAACTAAATATTAAGAATTTTTGAGAAAATAGAAATACTCTACATTCTAATATGTCTGTATCATCTTTTAATGGACTAAATATTTTATTATTTAAACTATCTGGTAATTGAATGAAGTGCATTTTATCATCAGAGACTTCAAGTTGTTGGAAAAAATTATTTGTCTCATCAAGAGCCTGTGATTCTAAAAATTTTGTTAGATTATATTTTACTGATTCTAATTTAAAATTATACTTATTCAAAAAAGAAGAAAGATTATCTGAGTAGTTATTGATATTTTCATTTTTAATATCGGTCTTATTAAAATTAAAAATTATTAAAAAATAAAATAACAATATTGAACATAGCCCTATTAATGTTTTCATATGCAATTATTTAAAATTTAATTATGAGACAGTATTTTCAAATATATTAAAAACCTGTCTAAATTTTATTAATTCCATCATTAACACTACCCTTCCTTAATCAACTCCAACAAATCCTTCGCCGACATTCTCCCCGTCGAATCCGTTCCTTCCAACAAACTATCCGCAAGGTCTCTTTTCAGTCCATGCAATTTTACAATTTTTTCCTCAATCGTATCCGCAGCTACCAATCTCAAAATCGTAACAGGTCGAGTCTGTCCAATTCTATGCGCTCTATCAGATGCTTGATCTTCTACCGCAGGATTCCACCACGGGTCAAGATGCAACACATAATCCGCTGCTGTTAAGTTAAGACCAACACCTCCCGCTTTTAAACTAATCAAAAATAAATCACCTTCTCCACTTTGGAAAGCATCAATTGCTTCCTCTCGTTTTTTGAGTGGCGTACTTCCATCGAGGTATTGATAGAAAATTCCTTTTTCATCTAACAATGCTCTTACAAGATTTAAGTGTTTGACAAATTGACTAAACACCAATGCCTTATGACCACCTTTTAATAACTCTTCAATTGTTTTTTCAAATAACTGCAACTTAGAACTTTCAATATCTGAAGTTGGAATTACCATTCGAGTATTACAAGCAGCTTGGCGCAGTCGCATAATTTCCGCCAAGATTTGCATATTAGAACTACGACCTTCTTCGTCTTTTTCATGAATATTCTCGACAGCTTGCTGGCGAAGTGCTTCATAAAATGCTCGCTCTCTATCTGACAATTCTACAGTCAAAGTAATTTCTGTTTTGCTCGGCAATTCTGTGAGTACATCATCTTTTCTACGACGTAAAATAAATGGTTGAATCAACCGACGCAATTGATCACGACGTTCTACGTCCTGTAATTTTTCAATCGGCATAGCGAAGCGTTCTTGAAAATTACGTAAGCTTCCAAGCAATCCTGAATTTAAAAAATTAAATAAATTCCATAATTCTCCTAAGTGATTTTCAACAGGTGTACCTGTTGTTAGTATTTTAAAATTCGCCTTCAATTGCATGGCAGCACGAGAACGTTTTGTATTTCTATTTTTGATGGCTTGCGCTTCATCGAGGATGACTGTGTTAAATACTTTAGATACTAACAACTCCGATTCCTGCGGCAACAATCCATAACTAACAATCAAAAAATCATTCGGTCCTAAATTCTTAACAATGCTTTCACGGTCACCTGCGCCAAATAAAATTGGATTTAAAGTCGGTGCAAATCGTTCCGTTTCTCTTAACCAATTTCGACAAACCGAAGCAGGCGCAATTACCATTGCCGGTCCATCCTTCGCTCTATCTACTAGTACTGCCAATGACTGAATCGTTTTACCTAATCCCATATCATCCGCCAAACATGCACCTACTCCCCAATGCGCTAATCGAGACAACCACTCAAAACCTTCCGTCTGATATGAACGTAATTCGGCTTTAAATTCTTTAGGAACAGTCGACTCAAAACCTTGAGTAGATTCTAATTTTTGTAAATGTACTTTCCAACTTGCATCCACTTCCAATTGTTGAATATGCGATGCGAACTCTTCCATCATCGGCGCAGCCAAAGGATGGAAATGTAAGTCGCCATCTTCCGCTGTCAACAGCGCATTTATTTTTCCTAACTGATTTCTAAACGTATCAGTCAGCGCGATAAACTCTCCTTCACTTACTTGAATAAAATTAGATTTTGACTCTTCTACTTTTTCTAATAAATCTCTAAAATCAATCACTAAATCTTGATTCACTTGTACCTTCCCTGTCATTCCAAACCAATCATTATCTCTCTGAATTCGCATAGAGATTTGCTCAAAACCAATTTGTCCTTTGATGCGTAACTGTTCTCCTTTCGGATGTTCTAGTACTAACTTTCCTTCAGTTCTCAACGGTTCTATTTCCAATAAAACTTGTAAACAATCTTCCGCACTTGCAAATAACCATTCTCGATTATGAGAAGGTGTCGCATCGAATGCAGGGCAAGCATCTTCTATTGTAATCGCATTTTTATTTTCTAATTCAATATCTCTCCGAGCCAAAATTTGTTTGCCCTCAATATCTGCAATTACATTTTTTCGACCTTCACCAGGTTTGAAATAAGGAGGATGATCTTTAAATGGTTTCACAAAAAATTCCATCTTAAATCCATTCCCCATCGGCAACATGTGAACATGAATTGTTGCATCACTTTCTACTGTTGGTATTCCCTCCAAGTGTTCGTCCAAACCTGATTGAACAGTTACTGTTCTAGATACATTTCCTATCGCAGTCAGTAATTGATCTTTAGCTCGTTCTGGAATTTTGAGTGCGCCACCGCCAAGTGCTTTTTGAATTTTCACATGTCGCTCTTCCACATTCATGATGATATATCGAGTTGGCGTTTCTTTGACGACGACTGTTCCTGCTTCATCAAAATCATGCATGAATTGCATTTCAAAACCATCTTTACTTTGTTCGACAATTAACTCAGGTTCTTTTTCTAACAATTCAACTACAACTCCTGGAGCATCTTTTAAAAACAAATATGGATGCCCAACCAACTCTTTGATCGCTTCATCAAAATCTATTTCATAATTAGCTGTACCATTATATCCATACTGAAATGATTTGATAGCTTTGACGACTCGATGATCGTCATTGGTCAAACCTTCCACATCCAACATGGATATTTTTTTCAAACTAATATTTCGTCCTTTACTCCATACACCTTTCCCCATCAATTGTAACTTAGGTTGGATTTCTTTTCGGTCAAAATCTACAAACCATGCTACTCTTGATTTTTTCCCACCACGTTGTCGAGTACTCGAACTTTGCGCTCCGAGACTAGAAAGCAAGTCGAGAGAGTGCGCCCAACGTTCGGTCACTTGGATTGTCGAAACCAAAGATTCCATTCCTATTTTTTCACTTAATCGTTGTGCTCCTTTTATATACTTTTCTTTTCTGTCATCAGGTAATTCTAGTTCAGCAAGTAGCGCAGTTATTTGTAAACTTATCCAAGGAAAACCATTTTCATAAGCAACTAAAAGTGCTGCTTCTAATTTTTCAATTTTATCTTCCTCTATATTTTTTTGATTCCATCGACTCACCATTACATGAAAAAACAAATCCAACGTACTTCTAATTTTAGCACTATTCAATAAAGAGTTAGCTTCTCGCAATTCCCCTTTCAGGTATGCAGCAGCCGATTGAATACATTGATAAATAAAACTGAATTTACTTTTTCGAGTATGAGAGGCATACTCATCGATAAGATTTAAACTGTGTGTATCTTGTTTTTTTAAAAGTGCTAACAAATAAAACACGCCACTTAATTCTTGAAAATAAGTTTCGTGATGCGCCCAAAGTTTTTGGTAAATTTTTAATGCAGCAGCAAATTGGGAAATACTTTTTCCATTATTTTTTTGTAAAAAACTCACCCAACCTTGCCTTACCAAAACCGCCATATCTAAATCATTGATCGCTTCATATTTTTGCACTTCTTCTACATTCCCTTGCAATAGCAATCCTGTTGTCAGTAAATTTAAAAAAGGATTTAACTCGTCATCTTCGTCCCGAAGATTTGGATGTTCTTTTAAAAAATCTAAATAAATAGAAATCGGTTCTAATTTTTTGATAGCATCAAACATCAATACTTCCACGACTTCTTTTTGAATACTGACATGAAAAGTACTCAACCATCGCGAGTCAAACGGGTCATCAAATAACTGATGAAATAAATCAAAGTTGACTAATTGTTCTTTATGATGATTGGAAGTGTAAGTATATACAGAGTTGAAAGTTTCCCACCGACCTTCATATAATGCTACTCGCATTTCACGAACGGAACGATGGAAGCCTTTGAGTTTTCCATACCAACCTCGGAAAGGAAAAAGGTCTTTAATATTTTTTACAAAAAAATTAAAAGAGTCGTCAACGACCGCAAACCGCATGACACTTTCTATGATGGTTCGTTTACATTCTACTTGTTGGATACCTTCCTCATCTTCCAATATAGTTACGAATCCTTTACTTTCCATCACTTCTAAAAATTGAAGTAAGACTTCTTCATTTTTAAAATAAACGCCATGATGGTCTGTAATACGGCAATGGTTTAGACAAGAACGAAGCTCTTCTATTTTCAAATATTCATAAGCAATAGAAAGGATTTTCAATACATTCTGCTGCGCTTCATTTAAGTCTTTATAATCTTTTTTAAATTGCTTCATTTCTTCGGTTGCTAACATAAAATTTACTTAATGTAAGGGATGATTCCTGTTAATTAGTACGCCTCAAAGTTTTAACTTTAGGGTAATTCGCAAAGTTATAAAAAATGAAGTATTGAAGGGCAAAAAATATGTTAAGTTATTTAGTTGAGGGGATTTTTTATTTCTATTTATAATAAATGAAAAAGTCCCAGCGGGACGAAATATCGGTAGAAGAATTTATAAGAATAAAAAATCATGAGTCCCAGAGGGACGACATATAAAATCTAATATTAAATATGTCGTTCCTCTGGAACTCTGAATAATGTTTTATATCTATTAAGACTACCGATATTTCGTCCCGCTGGGACTTTTTTATTTTAAATTTTAAATTAATTATAATTACTACAAATCATAAATCAATTCCATCACTCCCGATTCATACTTCTTCGTTGCCACTAATTTCAAATGCGTTTCCTTCGGAATCATTTCAAATAATTCAATACCATCACTAATAACTATAGGCATGATATGAATATGTAATCTATCTATAAGACCTTCGTTGAGACATAAGGTATTAATTTGTCCACCGCCAATCAGCCAAATATCTTTTCCTTTTTCCGCTTTTAGATTACGGACAAATTCAATGTGATTTTTAGAAATAAAATTTACATGTTCGGTATTTTCCAAACCTTGCTTTCGAGTGAAGATATAGTTTTTCTTTTCAGAATATGGGAAGTCAATATCCATATTCATGATAAGATCATAAGTTGTGTAACCTTGAATAGTTGTATCAATGGTTTCATAAAATTTATAATAACCATAATCAGATTGATCTGGATTAGGAATGGAATCGAGCCATGCTACATCGCCATCTTTACGGGCAATTTTTCCATTGAATGAAATGGCGCAGTAAGCAATAAGTTTTCGCATGTGTATTGTTTTTTTTTTATAACTATTCAGAAGAGAGAGAAGAGACCATTTTTTTGAAGGAGAAGAGAATCCTTATAATAGTGATTATTAACATTTGCTTATTTATATGCAAATGTATCGTTCTTAGATCTCTGTTCTCGCTTCTGAATAGTTATGTTTTTTTTATAAATAAATCACTTCATTAAAACCTTAATATATCCTATTAATGCTGTAAGAAAAAATAATTGCAAGAAGAATAAAATTATACTTAATACTGATTTGAATCCTAATTCTAATTTATCTCTTACATCATTTGAAAAAATTCTATATACCATTATTATCAAAATAAGATAAGGGAGTAGGAAATAAATAATCTACCCCTAAACTAATGGGTCATATAATAAATCGAAATTAAAACCACTTAATACACTTCCTAATGTAGCAAATCCTAAAATAAAAGAACTGATGGCTAGATTTTCCGCAAAACTATATTTTTTAAAAAATAACTGCAATGAAGTACTCAACCAAAATATACTTAATATCCAAAAGTACTTGAGATGAGTCTTTACAAATCCTCCTGCCTCATAACCTATCTGATATGCTAACTCGTTTATTGGTTTGCTTTTGTTATATGGTGGATTAGGAAAAAAAGAATCAATAATAAGATAGATGGTTACAGTAATAATAAGAAAGGAAATGGGATTATAAATTCGTTTTCGTTTTCCGACAATATAATCGGAAATCATTTCTTGAGGTCTAAGGGTTAAGTTTTTTAAATTAAAGAAAAACCCTTTATCCATATTAGTAATCGTGGTAAATGCCGATTCGAACATCGAAGTGAATGTGATTGGTTTCACAAATGCGTTCTCTCCACAATTAGGGCAAAATTTTTCTTCATGATCTATTTTACAATCAATACATATCATTTTATAACTCGCTTTATGTGGAAGTGTTTGTTTAAAATCTTCAAATTCATAACAATACAATTACAAAATATTTTTTAACATGTAATTATATTGTTTTAAAAAATCATTTCATTTATTTGAAATATAAAAGATAGAAAATTTATTTAACAATAATAAAAAACATACTCTACAATTCAAAGTATCTCTATTTCATTTTTTTTACTTAAATTAGTCCTATTAGTAAAATTGAAAAACCAAAAATGCACAAAACTTTACAAGATAAATTATTCGAAGATATACTGCCTAACTTCCCTAAAAAGTCAGAAGCAGTTGAAGTACTCTCTAAAATCTTTGGCGTAGGTAAAGATGCCGTATATCGAAGACTACGAGGTGATACACTTTTGACTCCTGATGAGTTATCTGCTTTAGCAAAGAAATTTAATCTTTCATTGGATAGTTATGTATTTGAAGATGCAAATACTGTTTTCTGTAGTTTCAATCCTTTTAGCAAACAAATAAAAAATGTATCGGATTATTTAGAAGGGATTCATAAGCTGATGAAAAAAGTACAGGAAGTCAAAGATACAAGTATGTATTATGTAACTTCTGATGTTCCTCTATTTGCCTATTTTTATTTTCCTGAAATATTACAATTTAAGATTTATATCTGGGGGCGAGCTGTTTGGCAATTCGAATATTTAGATGATATGAAATTCGACTTTAATGTCATCGGTCCTCATGGAATGCAGATGGCACAAGACATGTTGAAGTATTATGTCAAGCTTCCGAGTGTCGAATTATGGAGTGCAGATATTTTGGATAATACGCTTCATCAAGTGGAGTATCATGTCAATAGTGGACACTTCGCTAATCTTGAAGATGCGCTTACGCTTTGTGATAGATTGAAAGATTTGACTGACCACATGGAGACAACTGCTAAGTTAGGTTATAAATTTTTGCCTCATCAACCTAAAGAAATTAAAGGTGGAAAAATCAAACTGTATCATAATGAAATGGTTTATACGAGCAACACTATTTTATTTGATACATCAAGAGGAAAAGCGATCTATTCAAGTTATACCAATCCTAATTTCTTAAAAATCAATGACCAACGACTTTGTGAATTTACTTTTTCATTTTTTGAAAAAATTAGAACGAAGTCGATTTTGATAAGTGAGCAGGGAGAAAGTCATCGTTCTAAATTCTTTAATCGAATGAGAAAGAAGGTTGAAAATTTAAAAACAAAAATTAATATTCAAATCGAAGATTTATAATAAAGTTTATTCGGTTGACGGTCACTCACATAATTTTATTTGGAATAAAATTTATTACATGTAAGGGAGTAGGAAATAAATAATCTACCCCCTTGAAGGATTCTTTTTCAATATGATTTCATAAAAAAATGAGT
>JALZVK010000025.1 GCA_023301005.1 Saprospiraceae bacterium
AATAATCTACCCCCTTGAAGGATTCTTTTTCAATATGACTTCATAAAAAAATGAGTCCGTACCAAAGGGTATGCACTAATTTTTTTATTTCCTCATATTGAAAAATAATCTCTTCAATCGGGTAGACTATTTAATTCCTACTCCCTAAAATAAAAAACTCAACAAACATATTTATAACAAAACAATTACATGAAATCATTATTTGCATTCTTTACACTCTTTTTATTGTTTAGTTGTAATGAACCTAACTCTAGTCCAACAGCTATTGCTTCTAATGCTGAAAAAAAGCAATTTACTACATCCAAGGAAACTAATACTCCACCTGCTGAAACTCTTGTTATGGATAGTACCATCACTTTGGATTTTTTGATGGGGAAATTTAACCCTAACAAACATTCCGATTTTATTCCTATTGAAAATAAATATGCTTCTCGTGCAGGTATGCTCTTGCATAAAAAAACTATGGAAGCATTTATAAAAATGCATACAGCTGCAAAACAAGATGGCGTTAATTTAGTTATAAAATCAGCGACTCGAAATTTTAATTCTCAAAAAGGAATATGGGAAGGCAAATGGAATGGAACTCGAAAAATAGAGAATGGCAAAAATGCAAAAACAACTTATCCTATTCCTAAAGAACGAGCATTAAAAATTTTGGAGTATAGTTCTATGCCAAGTACTTCGCGTCATCATTGGGGAACTGATATTGATATCAATAATTTCACTAATGAATATTTTGAAAAAGGAAAAGGTAAAAAAGAATATGACTGGTTAAAAAACAATGCTCCTACATTTGGCTTTTATCAACCTTACACAAAAAAAGGCGCGGAGCGACCTCACGGTTATAATGAGGAAAAATGGCATTGGTCTTATTTACCTTTATCAAAAAAATATATTGATCAAATGAAATTGCGAATGAACAATGATTTGGTCAAAGGATTTAAAGGATCAGAAACTGCGGGTGAGATTGGTGTAGTGGGAAAATATATTTTAGGAATCAATCACGAATGTTTATAATTTAAAAATAAAAAATCATTGACTAATTCTTTAGTCAATAAATCAAATAAAAGAATCATGGCACTTACCGAATCAACAATGTTAGCTTTAGGAACAAAAGCTCCCGACTTTAATTTGCCCGATACTGTTAGTGGAAATATGATCAGCTTGGATGAGATCAAATCTGACCTCGCAACTGTCATTATATTCTCCTGTAATCATTGTCCTTATGTCATTCATGTCAATGAAGAAATCGTACGATTAGCAAACGAGTATCAAGAAACAGGTGTGGCATTTGCGATTATTAGTTCTAATAATGTAGAGAAGTATCCACAGGATGGACCTGAAGAGATGACTGCATTTGCAAAAGAAAGTGGTTACACTTTTCCATATCTTTATGACGAATCACAAGAAGTTGCAAAAGCTTATGATGCTGCATGTACGCCTGACTTTTATGTGTTTGATGGAAATATGAATTTGGTTTATCGAGGTCAATTAGATGATGCTCGACCAGGAAATAATACTCCTTTGACAGGTAAAGATCTACGAACTGCTCTAGATGCTGCTTTGATGAATCGTCCTGTAAATACTATGCAGCGTCCAAGTTCAGGATGTGGTATAAAATGGAAATAATTTTCAATTTGTAATATTATTGTTATTTTTATTTATTGATAAATTTCTAAACACCCAATCCATACAAAACAATGTTCACGGAAATCCATTATCCCGAATTTTTACCTCATAAAAAATTAGACGAGTATCTCGCTAGAGGTTGGTTTCGTATGGGACAAATGATTTTCACTTGTAGGTTTTTGTGTTTTGATGGAAGGTTATATACTGCGGTTTGGACTCGATTGGATTTAAAAGATTATGCTTTTAGAAAAAGTATTCGAAAAGTATTTAATAGAAATAACAAAAGATTTACGGTCGTCATTCGACGTGCTATTTTCGATAAAGAAAAAAATGATTTATATCTAATTCATCGTCAACGGTTCGGTGGATATGTCTCTACCAATTTGCGGAAATCTCTTTTTGGAGATGCGGATTATAATATTTATGATACGTGGGAGACATGTGTGTATGATGGTGACCGACTAGCTGCCGCTAGTTTTTTTGATTTGGGAAATGATAGTATTGCGAGTATCATGGGCCTGTTTCATCCTGATTATCAGAAATATAGTTTAGGATTTTATACGATGCTTTTAGAAATTGATTTTGGATTGAGAACAGGTGCAGAATATTATTACCCTGGATATGTTGTTCCTAATTATTTCAAATTTGATTATAAACTAAGAATTGGAGATACAGAATATTTTGACCCAGATCAGAATCAATGGTTTCCATATTCTTCTCTTAATTTCAAACAGCTATCAAGTAATATTCTAAAAACTAAGTTAGAAGAATTACAACAGCACCTTCTCGATAAAAATATCAAATCAGATATTTTTCTTTACCCACTTTATGAGCGAGTTTTGTTTGGACATGAGTACAAGGATTTTTTACATAATCCTTTATTTATTTCTTGCTTTCATCGTAAGTTTCATAATCTGCTTTTGATTGTGGAGTATGATATTTTCCAACATACTTATAGATTAATTCGAGCAGGAAGAATTGAAAATAACCATGCTGGTTTTATGAAAGCTATGCGAAATGGTCATGATGGAAAAACGAGTTTCTTTGATTTTCTTTTTAAAGAACAAGTTCTTTTGGAAGGTACTGATATTGAAAAATTTGTGGAGTTGATTCCGTTATATGCGGAGCGTTTTCAATTGGTTTAGTTTTTTATATTTATCAAAAACAATATTGTTATTTGTAATTATGTTTGAAAACAATATTTGATATAGTTATGGTTTTGGAGTATTTTTGGTAAAACGAAAACAACCAAACATACTGTCGTGAAAATAAAAGATTTAGAAAACCAGATTAAGGTTTTATTTCAACAGTTAACGCTTATCAATAATTATTACGAACATTTTGAAAATATCCTTGGACACAAAGGAGTTGAAGAATATACAGATGATATTTTAGATAAGATTAATACGAAACGAAAACAAGTAAAAAAATTGAAAAATAAAAATTCTTAAATATGATAAAGCCAGAAATTAATCCTCAAGAAGTAATAGAAAACATAAATAAGAGTATTGATTTTATTGAGCAATTCGATTTCGATACTCTAACTAAAGATGAACAACAAAGAATTTTAGAACAATTAGATGAAGTAGAAAAAATAGCTTTGGAAATTAAATTAAAAGCTAGAAAGTCTCAATAATATTCAGTTAAAATAAGTGAATAGTTAAGTCAAAAATATTGAGCTAATAGAAAAGGCCTTGTCCAATAAAATTGAACAAGGCCTTTTTATTTCAAATCAAAATCATCTAACTCACCTCCTCCTTCGCCAAATCAATCCCCAACTCATCCAACTGCGTTTCATCAATCGGACTAGGCGCATCAATCATCATATCTCGACCTTGATTATTTTTTGGAAATGCGATGAAATCTCTAATAGAATTTTGTCCATTCAACACCGCACATAATCGATCAAAACCAAAAGCGATTCCACCATGCGGAGGTGCACCATATTCAAATGCACCTAACAAAAATCCAAACTGCGCTTCCGCTTCTTCTTTTGTAAATCCAAGTAAGTCAAAATTTTTCGATTGTAAATCTCTATCATGAATCCGAACAGAACCACCACCAATCTCAACTCCATTGATAACTAAATCATAAGCATCAGCTCGAAGTGATTTCATCGTTTCATGATCTCCATTCAACATTCTGTCCATGTCTGCTTTTTTCGGAGAAGTGAACGGGTGGTGCATCGCATGGAATCTTTCTGACTCTTCATCCCATTCTAATAATGGAAAATCAACCACCCAAAGTGGTTTGAAATTTTGAGGATCACGTAAGCCCATTCTGCTTCCCATTTCTAATCGCAATTCATTTAATTGCTTTCTAGTTTTTTCATCTTCACCTGAAAGTACTAACATCATATCTCCTTCCTTCGCTCCGAATTTGTCCGCCCAAGTCTGTAGAACTTCATCAGAGAAAAATTTCCCAACAGAAGATTTGAACATTCCACCTGCTTCTACTTTTACATAGACTAATCCTTTCGCTCCAATCTGTGGACGCTGCATCCACTCTGTTAATTTTTTAATATCCTTATTTGAATATTTAGCTGCCTGACCTTCCGCACAAATTCCAACAATCATTTCTGCATTATCAAAAACAGAAAATCCTTTTCCTTTGGCAACATCATTTAATTCTACGAACTCCATTCCGAAACGAACATCAGGTTTGTCAGAACCATACAAACGCATCGCCTCATCATAAGTCATTCGAGGGAAATCAGGTAACTCTACATTTAAAGTTTTTTTGAATAAATGTTTAGTCAAACCTTCGAATGTATTTAAAATATCTTCTTGAGTTACGAATGACATTTCGCAATCAATCTGAGTGAATTCAGGTTGACGGTCAGCTCGTAAATCTTCATCACGGAAACATTTTACAATTTGAAAATATCTATCCATTCCTGCAATCATCAAAATTTGCTTAAACGTTTGAGGTGATTGTGGTAAAGCATAAAACTGTCCTTTGTTCATTCGACTTGGCACTACAAAATCACGAGCACCTTCTGGCGTACTTTTTATCAGTACAGGAGTTTCCACTTCTACAAAATTTTGACCGTCCAAATACTTTCGAGTTTCGATTGCCAATTTACTTCTGAAGATGATATTATTTTTAACAGGATTTCTTCGAATATCGAGGTACCGATATTTCATTCTTAAATCATCACCACCATCTGTTTCATTGTCAATAGTAAATGGAGGTACTTTAGAAGCATTTAGAATTTCTAAATCTGTAACTTCTATCTCAATATTTCCTGTAGGAATTTTTGTATTTTTAGAATGGCGCTCGATTACTTTTCCTTTAGCTTTTATCACAAATTCTCTTCCCAGAGTTCTTGCTTTAGCAAATAAGTCTTCAGATGTTTTTTCTTTACTAAAAAATAATTGAGTAATACCATATCGATCACGAAGGTTAGTGTACATCATGTGTCCTAAATCATTTGACCCTTGTACCCATCCGCTTAGTACAACTTCCTCTCCTACATTTTCCATCCGTAATTGTCCGCAATTGTGAGTTCGATACATTTGTAATTGTTTTTTATAAAAATTTTAAATATTCGGATTAATAATTTTAAATAATGATTTTTGAGTCTACTTCAATCCTTTTATACAATTTTGGTCAGATTCAAAATTCAAAATTCTTCATTCATAATTAGGTTATAAAACGTGGCTGCAAAATTAATGTTTCTATTGAATAAATCTTTGCGTTTTTTACTTTTTTCGAAAACAACATTTTTGCTCAAATAATTCAATTCTATTGATAACTTTGATGTGATTTATTTTAAAACAAAAAAAAATGAGCGAAGCCATTAAAAAATTCGGAACTGCACCTGTTTTTTTTACTGCCATCTCTACCGTTTTGGGAGCAGTAATGTTTTTGCGTTTTGGATTTGCTGTTGGAAATGTGGGATTGGCAGGAACCATTGCCATTATATTATTGGGGCACATGGTGACGATTCCTACGGCTATGGCAATTGCCGAAATTGCAACTAATCAAAAAGTAGAAGGTGGTGGAGAATATTATATTATTTCGAGGTCATTTGGTTTGGTCATTGGTTCATCTATCGGTATCGCATTATATTTTTCACAAGCGATAAGTGTTGCTTTTTATATCATTGCTTTTTCGGAAGCCTTCTCTTCTTTTTTTATTTGGCTAAATGAATCTTATGATTTGCATCCAACCGTAAGTTGGTTGTTACAAAAAAAACAAACGGTAAGTATTCCTGCGCTTTTTATTTTAACTGCAATCGTTTTAGCCAAAGGTGCTGACCTCGGAGTCAAAGCATTATATGTTGTTGTTGTAATTTTATTTATTTCGCTCGTTGCTTTTTTTGCAGGGACAACTGATTATAGTCAAACTCATGATTTAGATTTTTTTAATAAAATAGGAGATACGCACATTGTAGAAAATATAGAAAATCCACCCGCTGATTCTTCTTCATTTATTTTATTAAATGATTCCACTACACTCATAAAACCTGCAACAGAAACTTTACCTCCTGCTAATCAAAATAATTCTCCAGTTG
Source organism: Saprospiraceae bacterium (assembly GCA_023301005.1). Taxonomy (GTDB): domain Bacteria; phylum Bacteroidota; class Bacteroidia; order Chitinophagales; family Saprospiraceae; genus CAJQQY01. The sequence continues at coordinate 6,149 of JALZVK010000025.1, forward strand.
GATTCTTTGTAGTTTTTGCAATTATATTTCCTGCCTTTACAGGAATGACTGCGGGAGTAGGTTTGTCTGGGGATTTAGAAAATCCTCGAAAAAGTATTCCACTTGGAACACTAGCAGGAACAATTTCAGGAATGATAATTTATATTTTTATTGCATGGAAATTAACGGCCTCTGCAAGTCCTGCCGACCTTGCCAATACGGATCATTTGGTCATGGCAAATATTGCTTGGCAAGGTTGGTGGTTGATTCCTTTAGGATTGGCAGCTGCTACGATTTCATCAGCTTTAGGATCTATCATGGTTGCGCCTCGAACTTTACAAGCGATTGCAAAAGATAAAATCATACCTAATATTAAAATTAATTCTTGGTTAGCAAGAGGACGTGGTGTAAATGATGATCCTTACAATGCTACAATTATTACGATTTCAATTGCATTGATTTTTGTTATGATGGGAGGACTTGATGCGGTGGCTCGAATCATTTCTATTTTCTTTATGGTGACTTATGGCTCGTTATGTTTGATTTCATTTTTACAACATTTTGCAGCTGACCCATCTTACCGACCTACTTTTAAGTCGAAATGGTTTATCTCTTTATTCGGAGCAATTGCATGTTTTGGTTTGATGTTTTTGATGGATCCCCTGTATGCATTGTTAGCAATTTTGGCTTTAGTTATTTTTTATTTTATAGTGAGTTATTGTAATCCTGATAAGCAAAATATTGCAGTCATATTTCAAGGAGTGATTTTTCAATTGAGTCGTCAGGTTCAAGTATTTTTACAAAAAGCAGAAAAAGAAGAGTCTGGAAGTTGGCGACCATCTGTGGTTTGTATTTCGGAAAATTCTTTTGAGCGATTAGCGGCATTTGATTTGCTCCGATGGATTTCTCAAAAATATGGTTTCGGAACTTACATTCATAAAATAAAAGGTTACCTCTCCAAAGCAACTAATGAAGAAGCTAATAATGCCAAAGCTCGTTTGATCAAAATGGCTGAAACTAGCAACAGTAATATTTATATCGACACCTTAATAAGTCCTAGTTATACTTCTGCAATTGCACAAGTGATTCAGTTGCCAGGAATTTCTGGTACTGATAATAATTTGTTGATGTTTGAATATTCTAAAAATCGTCCTGAGGATTTGTCCAACATTGTTGACAATTTTAATCTGATCAAATCAGTAGATTTTGATGTAATTATTTTGGGAAGTAGTGATCGAGGTTTTGGTTTTAAAAATGAAATTCACATTTGGATTACTTCTAGCGATTATGATAATGCGACTTTGATGATTTTGTTGGGCTATATTATTTTAGGACATAAAGAATGGAAAAATAGTTATATAAAAATATTTGCGATCTACCCTGAGGAAAGTTGTGAGGAACAAAAAGAAAAATTATTTAAACTTATAAAAGCAGGTCAACTTCCTATTTCTCAAAATAATATAGAAGTCATTCCTAGAAAAGCTGATGTTGAAACTTCGGTTGTTATTTCTGAAAAATCTCAAGATGCTGATTTGACAATTGTTGGATTCCAAGGAGATCTTTTAAAGCATGATGGTATTTCTATTTTTGAAAGAATGAAAGGTGTGGGGAATACTTTGTTTGTAAATTCAGCTAAGGAGAAGCAGATAAAATAAAATGAATTATGAAAATGATTTGTAACTATTTCAAAAAAGCTCCTAAATAAAAAATGTGATTTGGCTAAGTGCCAAATCACATTTTTATTTAGGAAAATTTCAACTCTATTTTACTGAATTACAATTCGTTTATAAGTTTCCAACTCCTCGTTTTTTATTTTAATAAAATAAATACCCGCAGAAATATTCGACAAATTAATTTGCTCTACCTCCGAAGGATTATCAAAGTCTTGCTGCCTTATTATTTTTCCTAAAGAATTAATTAATTCTATTCTTACATTTGAATTTAACGCTTCTCCAAAATCAATCATCAAAAAGTCATCCGTAGGATTTGGAAAAACAGTAATAAGTTTCGCTAAATCAATTCTCTCTAAACTTGTAATTGTAATGTTAACTGTCTCTGAAATTTGAGCAGGTCCACATTGATTGGATGCTATAAGTGTAATTGTAAAAGTTCCTGTTGTTGTATAAGTGTAAGATACATCACCCACCGTTTGAGAAGAATCTCCATTTCCAAAATCCCAAAAATAAAAATCAGCATTTGTAGTGTTATCTATTATTTCAATCGTTCCATTATCTATTGTGAAATTAAAATCAGCAGAAGGGATATCATCAATGATAATAAAATCCGTTTGACTATCAGTAGAACTTACAAACGGATCAGTAACCGTTAATGAAACATCATAAGTTCCTATTGAATTATAAACTACTTCTGGATTTTCAAGATTTGAAGTTGCTGGCGTTCCTCCTTCAAATGTCCAATTATACGTAGAAATATTTCCCGTAGAAGTATTGTTATATTGAACAACATTTCCAACACATCCTTCTTGAGAATTAGAATTGAAACTTGCTGCGGCAACTGTCATAAAAGTAAAGTCCGTATTATTTATTTCTCCTAAACTTAAATTAAAATAAGTTCCACTTGCTGATTCTTCTAATTTAACTGTCTTAACCATATACCAATTTTCTCCATTATTAGGATTAGTATCAGTATAAGAAGTTGTGGTGATAACATTGGAATTGATCCGTTCAAATTTTCCATTCAAAGTTTCTGATCTATAAATATGATAACCAAAAACATTTTCATCAATTGGAGCATTCCAAGTCAAATCAATAGAAGCTGGATTATTTGTAAAAGTAATGTTAGAAGGAGGTTCTACCATATGCATTCTCAAAGTCGGATCACCCATAAGTGCAACATGAACCAACTGAGATCCATTTCCTAAATACAATCCTGAATTTCCGTTTTGAGTTTTTAAAGTACTATAACCAATATTATAACCCATTGCCATGTGGTGCAAAGTCCACGGTGGATTTCCAGCCCAAACATTAGTCAACGTTTGTCCTGAAGCTAAAGGTGCTCGAAGAAAATTATCAGGGTATGCCCAATTACCAAATTGACTTCCAAACAACATCGTAAATACACTTTGTAAGTTGCTTGTTACAAAATCATTTGTGCTTCCTATTCCTTGCGAACTTACAATACTTCCACCTCCGCAACCATACGACCATAAGTAACTTTCATTTTCTAATGTGGTAAAATAATCTGCTTCAATAATATTATCCGATCCGAACATTGTCGAGAAATTTCTAAAACCACTTGCAGCAGGTGCTGCAAAAGATTGATTAAAATTGTCATCAATAATAGCTCGTCGAATTGGATTTATTTGTCGAGTTTTAAATGAGTGATTTTTATTTAAATATTGTTGAATCAAATCTTGATTAGTACTTGCAAATGCAGGCATATCAAAAAAGTCCACTCGACCTACTTGCAATTCAACTTCACCTGTCGGAATCGAACTTTGATCAAATCTTCCATCTCCAACTGTATTAAAATATATATCAAAATTCGCAGTCGTATTTTCTACAATTTGATCTGTCCAAATTCCATCCATTTCCCCATAAAAAACATCCGCAGGATATGCGCCTCTTAATTCAAAATGTGTATCTGGAAAAATATCACCTGAATACGGAATCGGAATATGACCTAATAAGAAAACTGCGTTTAGATCATTTTCTGTTGCATATAAATTTTGAATCATAGTTCTTATACTAGATGGCGAATCAGTTGCATCTACTTCTTCAGTAATGACTTGCCAACCATCTTTGATATAATCCAATTCCAATTCTTCAATCTCTGTTGCCAATGGAGTTGCTAAACTATTTTCAACTAATAATAAAATCTTACCTCTCTCTTCAATCGCAGGCAATTCAATTCCTGCATAAATAAATCCATACTCAGGTCGAGGTTTTACAAAAGATCCAACTGCACCTGATGAACCTAAAACTGCACCTGTCAAATTATCAGTCAATACCCATGAAGTACTATTTTCAAACATATCAGTATTCAATGTAACAATGACTTCCGAACATCCTGCACCATCTACACATGTTATAAATGTATGAGAATCTGTCATTCCAAAATCATCACCTTCCGCAAAAACTAACCCGCAATTTTTCACCTCATAACTTCCAATTCCAAAACTACAGCACAATCCAATTCCAAACATATCATTAATCGTAAATTTCACTTCAGTACCTGAAGGAACACAAATCGTATCTATTCGAGGCGCAAAATCTTCTTTGAAAAAAGCATACTCATATCCTACTCCTACTTCGACATTTATATCTGTATAAGAAGTTGCTGTCCCTGGCAAATTAGCAATAGGTGTTCCCCAACTATCTGCATCCAAAGGTTTTCTAAACACTTCATATTTTGATGCACCTGGATCTGACTTCCAAGTCAGATTAATGGTAGGAGGAGAAGTTTCGACTGTCGCACTTAGTTGTACAGATCGTTCTTCCGCAAGTGGCATTTGTGAAAATAATTGATTGGAAAATAATATGAATAGACAAACCATTATCATTAGTACCTTTCTCATAGGGTAATTCTTTTTGACTAAAAACATTTATTAAATGCTTTGAACGCTCAACAAATGTTGAGCATGTTAAATATAAAAATTTCGGAAATGGTTTTCGGAAAATTAGTTTTCTGGATATGGAGTTTGTGGGAGGTATTTTTTAAATGAGTTACAAGATAGGGGTTTTTAGTTTTTAAAAAAAGAGGAACTTTTATTTTGTCAATAAGACTTCTTTCTATTCTACGAATATTTCATATTTTTGAAAAAAATAAATTCTATGTTTCTTAAAAATTCTATTCTATCTCTAATTACAATTCTGTTTTTATCTTCTAATCTTTTTTCTCAAACTATCGATCATTGGGAGACTATCGTTTTTGCTGATGATAATTGGAAGTATCGAATTGGTGATTCCGAACCTCCGAGTAACTGGTACACTTCGACATTTAATGATTCTAGTTGGTCAGAAGATCAAGGTGGTTTAGGATATGGTGATGGTGATGATAACACAATTATACCTGCTGCCAATTCTCTTTATTTGAGAAGAACTTTTGAAGTCATAGATATTTCAAAATTAGAAATGGCAATTCTTCATGCTGATTTTGATGATGCTTTTATTGCGTATTTAAATGGAGTAGAAATTGGGAGAGCAAATATCAACGGAACATTTCCAGCTTACGATGCCCCTACAATTACTGATAGAGAAGCTCAAATATATCTAGGTGGTTTGCCACTTCCTTATACTTTGAATAAAGATAAAATCAACCAATGTTTACAAAACGGTAACAATACTCTTGCAATTCAGATCCAAAATAGAAATATTGGTTCTTCTGATATGTCTGCAATATTTTTCTTCTCCGCAGGAATTAGTGATGCAACAACTGATTATTCACCTACGCCTAGTTGGTTTATGCCTCCTTTTACTTCTTCGGATCTTCCTATTTTAAAAATTACTACTCAAGGACAGAGCATTCAAAATGAACCTAAAATTGTAGCTCAATTAGGAATCATTGATAATGGTCCTGGAAATAGAAATTATGTTTTTACAGATCCATTCAATGGTTATGATGGTCAAATTTCAATTGAAATCAGAGGAGCTTCTTCTCAAGGATTTCCCAAAAAAAATTATGGATTTGAAACTCAAGATAGTTTAGGAGAAAATAATAATGTCGAATTATTAGGAATGCCGAAAGAGAATGATTGGATTTTACATGGTCCTTATACTGATAAAAGTTTGATTAGAAATGTACTTGCTTATTACCTCGGAAATAAAATGGGACAATGGGCTCCTCGAACTCGCTATTGCGAATTATTTATAAATGATGATTATCGAGGCGTTTATATTTTAATGGAAAAAATAAAACGAGATAAGAATCGAGTTGATATTGCTAGGTTAGATTTGGATGATAATGCAGGCGATTCTTTGACGGGTGGTTATATCGTTCAAGTTGATAGAGAGGAACTTGGAAATGGTTGGTGGTCTCCATTTGATCCTTTTCCATTTATCGTATATCAACATCCTAATGCTGATGATTTGACACTACCTCAAGAGAATTATATTAGAAATTATATTACAGATTTTGAAACCAATTTAGCGAGTGCAAATTTTGATGACCCTGTAAATGGTTATACACAATATATAGATGTTGGATCTTTTGTCGATCATTTATTAGGTGTGGAACTTTCGAGAGATGTCGATGCTTATCGACTGAGTTCATTTTTATTTAAAGATAAAGATAGTAAGGGTGGAAAATTAAATGCAGGTCCTTTTTGGGATTTTAATTTGGGTTATGGAAATGCAGATTATTGTGATGGGTGGATGACAAGTGGTTGGAATTATGATGATCAGAGTTGTGGTAATGATCAACCTTTTTGGTGGGATAGATTATTAGAAGATCCTGAATTTAGAAATAGGTTACAATGTCGATGGATGGAACTTCGAGAAGGTCCTTATCAGACTGATTCTATTATGCAATTCATTGATGCGCAAGCTGACATATTGGAAGAATCTCAAGCTCGACATTTTGAACGATGGCCAACCTTAGGGCAATATGTTTGGCCAAATTCTTTTATTGGAAATACTTATCAAGAAGAAATTGGTTACTTAAAAATTTGGATTACAGAGCGATTGATTTGGATGGATAATAATATTGATGATATGTGTGAAACGGTTGCTGTCAATAATTTATTAAATAGTTTCTCTCTTACGGTTCAACCTAATCCATTTTCTGAATCTATTGATTTTGTCTTTGGTGAAAATAATTTGAATGAAAATTCTACTATTAAAATCTATGATGCGTTAGGTCAGCAAATTCAAATTTTAAATATTAATGGAAATCAAAAAGTAGAATGGGATGGAAAAAATTCGATAGGAAAAGAAATCCCTTCGGGTATTTATTTTTACATTTTTTCAAATGAAAATAATCAATTAAAAAGTGGTCGGGTTATAAAGCAGTAGATAAGTTATTTTATGGTTTCGCTTTGCTCATGGTTTTATTGTTTTACTTTTTTGAAAACAATAAAACCACGAGTGTCATCACTTGATGATAGTTTACTACTATTTTATTTTTACTGTTCTTTGCTATCTGATCTTCGAATTATTTTATACGTGCTTCCATTTTATATCTTGTTGTCTAGAAAAAATATCTTTACATTATTCATACCGCAACGATTCAATAGGATCCAACCTAGAAGCTTTCAATGCTGGATACAAACCTGAAATTAATCCCACAACCAAACAAGTACTTACACCTAGAATAATCCATGCCCACGGAATTAAGAATGTTCCTCCCATAAAATAGGTTACAATATTTCCAATCAATATTCCTAAAACAATTCCAACTAATCCTCCCAATTGACATATCACAACTGCTTCAGTTAAAAATTGTGTAAGAACATTTTTCCGAGTTGCACCTAATGCTTTACATATTCCTATTTCGCGTGTACGCTCTGTTACAGAAACTAACATAATATTCATTAATCCTATCGCAGCTCCTAATAAAGTAATCAATGCTATCCCAATTGCTGATAATCTAATTGAAACAGTATTTTCTTTTAGCAACTCTATTAGACCATCACTTTTCCGTATTTCAAAATCATTGTCTTGAGAAAGTTTGAGTTTACGAATACTTCTAAATATTCCTATCGACGACGAAATTGCTTCATCCATTCTGTCCAAACTACTTAGGGCAACATCAACATTATAATTTTTATTCGCATGTCCATAAATAGTTTTTGCTTTTAGTAAAGGAATTAAAATTACTCTATCTTGACTCATCCCCATTGTAGATCCTTTAGAATCTAAAACACCAATAATTTTATATTTTATATTTCCAACAGATATAACTTTATTAAGAGCGACATCTTTATTATCATTGAATAATGCTTTGACAATATCATTTCCTATTATCGCCTTATTCTGTCCTGAAGTAACTTCTGCTTCTGTAAAATTTCTACCAACTGCTATTTCATTTCCTTTTACATCTAAATAAAAATTATCAATCCCATAAACTCTTACATTAGGATTGGTTTTCTCATTCTTATATTTTGCAGTAGCTATACCTGTTCCCCAAGTATGTACTGTCGTCTTTGAAGGATAGTCAAAGCGATCAACAAAATCCATCGCTTGTTTATAGGAAATTACATCTCCTCTTTTTTGTCCTCTTCCTCCTCTTCGTCCTTTTACTCCATCTTGCTTTGGAACGATTTTAAATGTATTCGCTTCCATATTAGAAAAACTATCATTCATAGAATAAATCATACTATCAATTGATGTTAATATACCAACAAGAGCAGTAATTCCGAAAGCGATAATTAGCATGGTAATTATTGTTCGCAAAAGGTTAGAACGAACATTACCGAGTGCTATTCTTATATTTTCTTTTAGTGTCATTATTCTATTTTTTTTCGAACATGAAAATAGTAATTTATCTAGTTCTATTTTTTGATAATAGAACTAATGCTCATTTTGTTCGATGAATCTTTGATGTTTACTGATTTTTATAAAAAGCATTTTTGACTATCTCAAGTGTCTCATCAAATATATGAGGACTTGAGGCGATCATTTCTTTGCCAAATATATAATTATCTCCTCCTTGAAAATCACTCAATCGACCTCCTGCTTCTTTTACCAAAAGTGCTCCCGCTGCAACATCCCAAGCATTTAAACTATATTCATAAAATGCATCAAATCTTCCACATGCAACATACGCTAAATCCAAAGCTGCCGAACCTAATCTACGTACGCCTCTCGTATTTTTTATAAAAAATTCAAGAACTTCAAAATAAGACTTTACTCCTTCGTAATCATAATAAGGAAATCCAGTTGCAATAAGTGTATCGCTCATTTTTGTTTTTTGGCTTATTTCTATTTTTGACCCATTCAAAAATGCACCTCCATTTTTCCATGCATAAAAACACTCCTTTCTATTTACTTCATAAACAACTCCTAATATTATTTCATTTTGAAATTCTAGCGCTACACTAATAGCAAAAAAAGGCAGCTGATGTAAAAAATTTGTTGTCCCATCTAATGGATCTATTATCCAGCGATATTCACCTTCTAAGTTTTCTATAGTTTCTTCTTCTGTTAAAAAAACTGCTGCTGGCAAAAGATTTCCCAATTTTTCTACTAGTTGAATTTCTGCATTTTTATCTACATAACTTACTAAGCTATTTAGGCTTTTCGTTTCAATATCTTTGGAAGATACTTTTTTTAATTCTGCATTTATAAAATCACTTACTATCGCTATTTCTTTACAAACTAAATTAGTTAGGTTGATTAAATTTTCTTGATTCATATCTTTTTTTTCAAAAAAGTGTATATTTTATATTGTTTTTTGCAAGGAAATTTACCAAAAACAAACATGAAAAATTATAAATAATGTTTTTTTTTATATCTTTGTTATCCCTTAATCATTTAAAATAAGCATGAAAGTAACCCTTAAATTAAACTTTCTTAAGTCTTATCCAAAACCGCTATCACCTTTCAATTTCTTACAATTCTAAACTGTTTCTACTAAAACCACATTGATTTTAATTAATTTGATTTAGATCAAATTAGTTTATTCATTCATATTTTTACTGTGGATAAATAAACTGATAATATATTTAAAGACCATTATTTTATTTTTAAAATTCCCATAACATGAACAAACTAATATTATTTTTATTTGCACTTTGTTTCCCTTTTTTAATATCAGCCCAAAAAGGTGAGATAGGCATTATGGTTGGTGGAGCTAACTACCAAGGCGATCTTGCTTCTAGTAAAGCATTTACATTTGAACAAACTCAATTTGGCGGTGGGTTATATGGTAGATATCATTTAAATAATCGTTTTTCTCTAAGAGGAAATGTATTTTATACTAAGCTAATTGGTGATGATTTAAACTTCGTTGACGAAGCTGCATGGAGAGCCACTAGATCTCTAAATTTCTCTTCTCCTGTTATTGAAGTTTCATTTACTCCTGAATGGCATATTTTAGGAAATACAATAAAACGAACAAAAGTTCGACCTTATCTTTTCGCTGGAATAGGTGCTATTTTTACTAATCCTACTAATAATTTAAGTGTCTTAATTCCAAGTGCTCCTGAAAATGCTCCTGGATATTTTCCTGCGAGTCATTTTTCTTTTCCAGTTGGGGGAGGAGCTAATATTGATTTAACAAAACAGATTTCTTTAGGAGTTGAAATTTCTAGTCATTTTCCACTTACAGATTATTTAGATGGTATTAGTGAATCTGCTAATCCTGATAAAAATGATTGGTTTGTTTTTGGAGGTGTTACTTTAGGTTATAAATTAGGTGAAATAGCTCCAAAAATTGTTGATACCGATAAAGATGGAATCATGGATGATAAAGATAAATGTCCTTTAGTATATGGAACATTAAAAGGTTGTCCTGATACCGATGCTGATGGAATTGCTGATATTTCAGATGATTGTCCTAATCTACCAGGACTAAAAAGTTTCAACGGTTGCCCTGATACTGATGCTGATGGAGTTGCTGATATAAATGATGAATGTCCTGAGCTTCGAGGACTTGTCGGATTAAATGGTTGCCCTGATACTGATGCTGACGGAATTGCTGATGCGAAAGATAAATGTCCTAATATTGCAGGAAGCTTAGCTAGTATGGGTTGCCCTGATGATACTGATGGTGATGGAATTGCAGATATTGATGATAAATGTCCTACTTTAAAAGGAGCTATAAATGGATGTCCTGATACTGATGGTGACGGAATTGCTGATTTATATGATAATTGTCCTCAGGTAGCTGGTCTTAATAGTACAAATGGATGTCCTGATGCTGATGGTGACGGAATTGCCGATGCATTTGATAATTGCCCTACCACTCCAGGTTTATCTTCTAATAAAGGTTGTCCAGAAATTCTTGTTAGTAGAGGTACAACAACGACAACAACAACTTATCCAAGTAGCACTATTATTGAATCTCCTGCTCCTGTTAATACTTATACTTACTTAGTAGAAGATGTTTACTTTTGGAATACTCGTGCTAAAATTGATGAAAACGAATATGACAAATTAGAGCAAGTTGTGAAGCTTATGAATGAAAATCCTTATTATAATTTAAAAATAAAAGGACATACAGATGATACTGGCGACTATGCTTTGAATGATCATCTTTCTATGAGGAGAGCAAGAAGATGCTATAAGTATCTTGCTTCGAAAGGTATTAATTTATACCGAATGTCATTTGAAGGATTAGGTGCTTCAGAACCTAAACATGATAATACTACTGAGCATGGCAAAAAAATGAATAGAAGAGTAGAATTTGCTTTTGTTCAATAAGCAAATTTCGCTCATAAAAGAAGCCGTGAATAAGTTACTTATTCACGGCTTCTTTTATTTAAAAGCAAAACCAACTTGATTAAAAGAGATGAGTTTAAAATATCTTTTCGACATTATAAATATTTGATTTCTACTAAAAATTTGTCAATAGAAAGACCTATCCTAAACTCACTATCAAGTTAAATTTTTTTTTTATAAAACTATCTTGATTTTAAAGCGTATTATATTTAATTTAGATGTTAGTAATTTTTATAACACGTTGAATATCAACTATTTATAAAAAACAACATTTAAAACGAAAGCGTTAATTTTCAACTTTCCTTACTTTATAGTTTTCACCAGCAAAAACATTTTTAAAAAGTTGGTTTCTGTTGTACTTTTTAAATGACATTTTTTAATTTTTTTCAAGGAAAAAAATCCATGGCAAACTCAAAAAATAATTATCAATTACTTATCGGTAAACTCGATAAATTTATTCGAAAATATTATTTAAATCAGCTCATCAGAGGTTTTTTATATTTTACTGCTTTAGCTTTAATTTTATTCTTAGGAATGAATTTTCTAGAGCACTTTTTCTATTTCGGAACAAGTACTCGTAAGGCTATGTTTTATTCTTTTTTAGGGGTAAGTTCATTGTCATTAATTTTTTGGATACTTATTCCATTATTCCATTATTTTAACTTGGGTAAAGTTATCTCACATGAGCAAGCTGCAGGAATTATTGGAAATCATTTTCCTGATGTAAAAGATAAATTATTGAATGTTCTTCAACTTCGTAAACAAGCTGAAGGCACTAGTAATGCAAGTTTAGTTTTTGCAGGAATTAATCAGAAGACTGAAAAAATTAAATTAGTTCCTTTCCGTTCTGCTATCGATTTAAGAAATAATAGAAAATATTTACGGTACGCATTACCTCCTCTATTACTTTTATTGGTAATCTTATTTGCTGCACCAAGTTTAATTACAGATAGTACACATCGTTTAATTAATAATAATAAAGAATTTGAAAGAGATGCACCTTTTCATTTTAACATAAATGGAGATGATTTGACAGTTGTACAATTCGAAGATTTTTTATTAGAAGTAGAAATAGATGGAGAGGTATTGCCTAACGAAGTTTTTGTAGATATTGATAATTACCAATATCGATTAAATAAAGATGAGCAAGATAAATTCTCTTATCGTTTTTCGAATGTTCAAAAGAATACTTCATTTAAAGTATTTTCAAGTGGAGTTGAATCAGAAGATTATACTTTGAATGTTTTGAAAAAACCGAATATTCTAGGTTTTGATATTAGTTTGGATTATCCAAACTATACTGGAAGAAAAAATGAAAATGTTAGCAACATAGGTGATTTAGTTGTTCCGATAGGAACAAAAATTAATTGGAATTTTAATGCTAGCAATACTGATGATATAGCTATAAATTTTTCAGGGCTAAAACAAGCTATTGCAGCAACACGTTTTGCTGAAGAAATTTTTACTTATAAAAAACAAGCATTAAAGGACGAAACATATAAATTATATATTTCTAACAAAGCTCTTCCAAAAGCAGATTCTGTTGGATATTCAATTACAGTTATTCCTGATCTTTATCCAACTATTAAGGCAGAAAAATTTGTAGATAGCTTAGATGCTAAATTACATTTTTTCGTAGGTGATGCAGCTGATGATTATGGGATCTTGAATTTGTCATTTAACTATAGAATCAAAAAAGAAAATGGTCAACAAGGAGAATTGATTAGTATCAAAATGGAAAAGCCAACTACTAAGCAAGCTCAATTTGATTATACATTTGATATCGTTGCTTTGGATTTACAACCTGGAGATGAAGTATCTTACTACTTCGAAGTTTTTGATAATGATGCTGTAAATGGTAGCAAATCTGCTAAGACAAATTTGATGTTATTTGAAATGCCGACTTTGGATGAATTGGAAGAAAAAGAAGATCAAAACAACGAAGACATTCAAAAGAAATTAGAAGAATCTTTGAAGGAATCTAAAAAGATTCAAGATGAGATGAAGAAAATGCGGGAGAAAGTTTTACAGAAAAAAGATCTTGATTGGCAGGACAGAAAAGAGCTAGAGAAATTATTGGATCAACAAAAAGAGTTAGAAAACAATATTAATGAGGCTAAAGAAAAATTTGAAGAAAATTTAAAAAATCAAGAAGAGTTCCAACAACAACCTAATGAAGAATTGATGGAAAAGCAGGAAAAGATGCAAGAGATGTTTGAAGAATTGATGAATGAGGAAATGCAAGAGTTGATGAAACAAATTGAAGAATTATTGCAAGAACTCAATAAGGATGAGGCTTTGGAGATGATGGAAGATATGGAAATGAATGATGAGGAATTAGAAATGGAATTGGATCGAATGATTGAAATGTTGAAGCAATTAGAGTTAGAAAAAGAAATGCAAGATCAGATTGAAAAGTTAGAAGAGTTAGCAGAAGAACAAGAAGAACTTGCTAAAGAGACTGAAGAAAATTCTAAGCCTCAAGAAGAATTACAAAAAGAACAAGAAGAAATAAATAAAGAGTTTGAGGAGATTCAAGAGAAAATGGAGGAAATGGAAAAAAAGAATGAGGAGTTGGAAAATCCAAAAGATCTTGGTGACAACGAGGAACAAATGGAAGATATTGAAGAAGATTTAAATGATAGTAAAGAACAATTAGATCAAAAGCAAAATCAAAAAGCTTCTGAAAAGCAAAAAGGTGCTTCTAAAAAAATGAAGCAAATGGCTCAAGATATGCAGATGCAAATGGAAGCAGGGCAGATGGAACAAATGGAAGAAGACATGGCTGCGCTACGTCAACTGTTAGAAAATTTAATGACGCTTTCTTTTGATCAAGAAGATTTAATTGAGAATTTTACAACAACTGCTGTTACCACTCCTAGGTATGTTGATTTGGTACAAAAGCAATATAAATTAAAAGATGATTTTCAATTAGTTGAAGATAGTTTGCAAGCATTAAGTAAACGTGTTTTTCAAATCGAATCTTTTGTAACTGAAAAAGTACATGAGATTAAAGTGAATATGAAAGAAGGTTTAGGAGAATTAGAAGAACGTAAAAAACCTCAAGCTTCTGAGCATCAACAACGGTCAATGAAAAATGTAAACGACTTGGCTCTGATGTTGAGTGAAGTAATGAACCAAATGCAACAGCAAATGAGTTCAATGATGCAAGGTTCTCAAATGTGCAAAAATCCAGGAGATAAACCTGGTAGCAAACCAGGAAGTAAACCTGGAGATAAAATGTCTAAAGGTCAAGGAGAGTTGAACAAGCAAATGCAAGACATGAAAAAACAATTAGAGCAAGGTAAGGGTAAACCGGGAAGTAAGCAATTTGCAGAAATGGCTGCGAAACAAGCAGCTCTTCGAAAAGCGCTTAGAGATTTGGCAAAAGAAAAACAACAGCAAGGTCAAGGTGATAAACAATTACAAGAGATTATCGAAAAAATGGATAAAGTAGAAACTGACCTTGTAAACAAACGTCTTACCAATGAGATGATGAAACGCCAACAAGAAATCATGACTCGATTACTTGAACATGAGAAAGCTGAACAACAAAGAAAATTTGAAGATAAAAGAAAAGCAGAAACAGCTTCTCAAAAAGAAAGAAAAATGCCTCCTTCTTTGGAAGAATATATTAAAAAACGAGAAGCTGAAATAGAAATGTATAAAACTGTTTCTCCTTCATTAAGACCATATTATAAAATGTTGGTTGAAGAGTATTATAAATCTCTAAAAGGAGAATAAAATTTTAGACAATAATAAAGGATAGCAATTGAATTGCTATTCTTTATTATTCATTTAAAAAAAAATTGCTTTTATTATTATTTTTGCATAAATCGTGACTGATATTTTTCGGAAATGAATCCACCACATATGTTAAGATTATCCTCCAATCCTAAAAATGTTGAATGCATAGAACCATTTGTTGAAAAACTGGTTGAGAAATATAAAATCAGCCCTGACAAATATGGTAATATATTAATTAGTCTCACCGAAGCTGTTACTAATGCTATTAAGCATGGAAATGGGGGAGATGAAAATAAAACTGTTCAAGTTAGCATTCAAGAAGTGAGTAAAAATACAATCGCTTTTAAAGTTTCAGATGAAGGTCAAGGTTTTGATTATAAAAGCGTTCCTGATCCAACTCTTCCTGAAAATATTTTAAAAATAGGAGGTCGTGGTGTTTTTCTAATGCAGCAACTTTGTGATAACATTCTTTTCTACGATAACGGTAGTACTGTAGAAATTCAATTCAATATATAATGTCTAAAAAGGAAGAAGAAATTAATTTTTATTCTGAAGACATAGACTTTTCCCTTTCCAAATCTTCTCTTGTTTCTAATTGGATAAAACAATCTATTCAAAAAGAAAACAAAAATCTTAATCAACTTAATTTTATTTTTTGTAGTGACAAATATCTACATCAGATTAATGTAGAGTATCTTAATCATGATACTTATACTGACGTCATCACTTTTCCTTATGCTGAGGGAAAAAATATCGAGGGCGATATTTTTATCAGTATCGAAAGGATTAAAGAAAATGCAAAGCAATTTGAAGTTTCATTTGATACTGAATTGCACCGAGTGATGATTCATGGTACTTTACATTTAATGGGTTATTTTGATAAAATTCCTGAGGATAAAAAACTGATGACTGAAAAAGAAAATGAATTTCTTCAGTTTTTCTTAGAATTAAAAACGTAATCTATTAAAATTTCTGAACTGGAACGAAATTAGATATTCATTAGTCAATCGACTAATATATTATATTTTAAAATAATATCTATAAAGATTAAATAGATACGCATAAGGTCGATAAGCTTTGTGTGTATTTTTAGTCTTTAATATTATTTTAAGAACAAAATCTATTCTTTGAGGGACGCCTTACTAGTAAGTCCTTCTTTAATATTTTTAAAAGGGCAAAATTATGAAAGTATTAAAATTTGGTGGCTCTTCTGTAGCCAAACCTGAAAGGATTAAAAGTATAGCTGCAATCCTAAAGGATTATTATAAACGAGGTGAAAAATTTACTGTCGTTTTTTCTGCTTTTGGAGGAGTCACAGATTACTTGATTAAAATGAGTAGTAGTGCCGCTGATGGAAATGAAAACTATATAGAGCATTTTAATTCTTTTAGTAAACGACATTTTGATTGTGTAAATGATCTATTTGAAGAAGGGGAACAAAAAAATAATATACTTACAGAGTTAAAAGAAAATCATGAAGTATTGAAAGGATTACTAAAAGGTATCTTTTTAGTTCGTGAAGCATCGCCTCGTACTATGGATTATGTTTTAAGTTTTGGAGAGCGTAATTCTAATTTTATTATTTCCCATTATTTACGAAGAGAAGGAATTAATACTAATTATCTAGATGCTCGTAAAGTAATTAAAACGGATAAATCTTTTGGATCAGCTAAAGTTGATTTAAAATCTACCTATAAAAATATACAAGAGTGGTTCACTAATCATCCTGAAGTTCAAATCACAACTGGATTTATAGCATCTTCAAAGGGAAATTTGACCACAACACTTGGACGTGGAGGTTCTGATTATACTGCTGCTATCCTTGGAGCAGGATTGAAAGCAGAAGGAATTGAAATATGGACAGATGTGGACGGCGTCCTTACTTGTGATCCTCGCAAAGTCAAAAGTGCATTTACAATACCAAATCTGACATATGCAGAAGCAATGGAGATGTCTCATTTTGGAGCAAAGGTAATTTATCCACCTACAATCCAACCTGCAATGGGAAAAGGTATTCCTATTTATATTAAAAATACATTTAACCCATCTTTCAAGGGAACTCACATATCTTTAGAAAGTTCAGCAAATGGACATCCTATAAAAGGTATTTCATCTATAAGTGATGTCTCATTATTGACTTTGCAGGGTAGTGGTTTATTTGGAGTTCCAGGTATAGCCGCAAGGCTGTTTAATTCTTTAGCAAAAGCAAATATCAATATCATATTAATTACTCAAGGATCATCGGAGCATTCTATCTCTTTTGCCGTAAAACCTAACGATGCAGAAAGAGCAAAAAGAAAAGTAGATAAAGAGTTTGAATATGAATTTAATGCAGGTGGAGTGATTCCAGTAAAGATTGAAAATGATTTATCCATTATTGCAATTATTGGAGAAAATATGAGATACCAACCTGGTATCTCAGGAAGGCTATTTCAAGCTCTTGGTAAAAATGGAATTAATTGTATCGCTATCGCTCAAGGTTCATCTGAATTAAATGTCTCTGTTGTAATTAGCAAAAATGATGAAACTAAAGCTCTAAATGCTCTTCATGAATCTTTCTTTCTTTCTGATACAAAAGAGCTTCATTTATTTATGGTTGGTGTAGGTTTGATTGGAAGTACATTATTAAATCAGATAGAAAATCAAAATGCTTCTCTTAAAGAAAACAGTCAACTACAAATAAAAGTAATTGGTATTTCTAATAGTAGAAAAATGCTATTTAATGAAAATGGAATTAATATTAATACTTGGAAAGAAGATTTACTGAATTCAAATGAACAAGCAAATATATCTGCTTTCATAGAAAAAATGTCTACTCTTAATCTTTCTAATACCATTTTTGTAGATAATACTGCAAATAGTATTATCACTAACCATTATGAAAAAATATTAGATAATAGTATTTCTATTTCTACTCCAAATAAAATAGCAACTTCTTCTGCCTATTTACAATATGAAAGACTTAAATATATTGCTAAAAAAAGAGGTGTTCAATTCCTATATGAAACTAATGTTGGTGCAGGACTTCCTGTTATTTCAACGTTAAATGATTTAATCAAAAGTGGAGATAGGATTCTTAAAATAGAAGGTGTACTTTCGGGTTCTTTATCATTTATTTTTAATTCATTTACAGAAGGAAATAAATTTAGTTCTATTGTTAAACAAGCCATGGAACTTGGATTTACAGAACCTGACCCTAGAATAGATTTAAATGGTATAGATGTTCGAAGGAAATTAATTATTCTTGCTCGTGAAGCAGGTTTACCGCTCGAACAAGACGATGTGAAAATTGATGTTATCCTTCCTGAAACTTGTCAAAAGGCTGAAAATGTTGCTAAACTTATTGAGGAAATAGAAAATGCAGATGACTATTTTGAAACGATGAGAGCAGATGCAGCTAAGGAAGGTAAAGTATTAAGATTCATTGCTAAACTAGAAAATGGTAAAGCTTCTATAGTTTTACAAGCTGTTGATAGTACTAATCCATTTTATGGATTAAGCGGAAGTGATAATATGATTGTTTTTACAACTGACCGATATAAAGAAAGACCACTAGTAATACGTGGTCCTGGAGCAGGTGCTGAAGTAACTGCTGCTGGCGTATTTGCCGAAATCATAACCATAGGAAATTATTTAACCTAATGACACGTACTGGATTAAAAATTTTCGCACCTGCAAGTGTTGCTAATGTAGCTTGTGGATACGATATACTAGGATTTGCAATTGAAAAACCTGGAGATGAAATCATCATTCGATTCTCAGAAAAGCCTGGTTTAAGAATCACTAAGATTACTGGAGCTAAGGGAAAAATACCTTATGAACTAGAAAAGAATACTGCTGGTTTTGCTGCGTTAAAGACTCTTGAACATCTTGGCGAAACAAGAGGGTTTGAAATGGAAATACACAAAAAGATGCCCTTCGGAAGTGGGTTAGGTTCTAGTGCTGCTTCAGCAGTTGGAGGAGCAATGGCCATCAATGAGTTATTAGATAATCCTTTAACTAAAAGAGAGTTACTTCCTTTTGCTGTTTTAGGTGAACAAATAGCTGATGGTGCATATCATGCTGATAATGTAGCACCTTCTCTTTTAGGTGGTATGACATTTATTAGAGATAATAATACTTTAGATGTACACAAAGTACATGTTCCACGTGGATTACAAGCTGTAGTTATTTATCCTCATATCAAAGTCTTAACAAGAGATTCTAGGGATATACTAAGTGATACTGTTTCTCTTAAACAAAATATTCAGCAATCTGGAAATCTTGGTGGACTACTAATAGGTATGAATAATTCTGATTTAGATCTAATAAGAAGGTCTTTAAATGATGTTATTATTGAACCTCAACGAGCACAATTAATTCCTCATTTTTATAAAGTAAAAGAAGCTGCATTAAAAGAAGATGCTCTTGGATGTAGTATATCAGGAGCGGGTCCTTCTATTTTTGCGCTTTGCGCTAATACATTTATAGCTGAAAATGTAGGTAATGCTATGAAGAAAGTCTTTAGTGATAATGGTATTGAAAATGATTTGTTTATATCTCCTATCAATCACGAAGGCGCCATTCGTGTTTAACTATCAAAACATCAATAATGAGATTATATAGTACTAAGAATACAAATAACTTTGTCTCTTTAGGCGAAGCAATAATGAAAGGTTTGCCAGATGATAATGGGTTATTTATGCCTGAGTCTTTTCCTAAATTACCCGATAATTTCATCTATAACTTAGAAGATTATTCTTTTCAAGATATAGCATTTGAAGTTTGTAAAACCTTATTTCAAGGTGCAATTCCAGAAGATGATTTAAAAACAATCATTAAAAACTCTATTACTTTCCCTGCTCCTATTAAAACATTAGATGAGCAAACTCATATACTTGAACTCTTTCATGGACCTTCTTTAGCTTTTAAGGATTTTGGAGCAAGATTTATGGCTCAAATAATGGGTTATTTTAATCGAGGAAATAACAAAGAGTTAGTCATTCTAGTAGCTACTTCTGGTGATACTGGTGGTGCAGTAGCTTCTGGTTTTTATAAAACGAAAGGAATCAAAGTTGTTATTCTTTATCCTAAAGGAAAAGTAAGTATGCTTCAAGAAAAGCAACTCACTACTTTAGGTCATAATATTTCAGCTTTAGAAATAGATGGTACATTTGATGATTGTCAAGCATTAGTAAAACAAGCCTTTTTAAATAAAGAATTAAACAGTAGTATAAGATTATCTTCTGCTAATTCGATAAACATTGCTAGACTAATTCCACAATCATTTTATTATTACGAAGCTTTCAAGCAAATAAATGATTACGATAATCCAATATCATTTGTTGTTCCAAGCGGTAATTATGGAAATATAACTGCTGGTTTAATTGCTAAAAAAATGGGCTTACCTATCTCCCATTTTATCGCAGCTAGTAATGCTAATAATATAGTTCCTCATTATTTATGTACTGGAGATTATATCCCTAAGCCTTCCACTCCTACTATTTCAAATGCTATGGATGTAGGCAATCCTTCTAACTTTGCAAGAATGCAAGACCTTTATAGTTTCACGTGGAACAATATGTCAAAAGATATTTTTGGATATAGTATAAATGACGAAGACACTAAAAAAGGAATCAAAGAAGTTTTTGATAAATATGATTATGTTATCGATCCTCATGGAGCTGTTGGATATTTAGCTTATAAAGCTTACCAAAAAAATCATCCTAATTCAAAAGGTATAATACTGGAAACTGCGCATCCTTCTAAATTTTTAAATATCGTTGAAGAAGTAATTGGAGAGAAAGTAAATATTCCAGAACGATTAGCAGTTCTAGCTGAAAAGAAAAAAGAAGCGACTTTAATGAATATAGAATTTGAACCTTTCAAAGATTGGTTAATGGAAAACTATTCTTAGTTTTATCATATTAGAAATATGATATAGAAAAGCCTCAATAAATTCTTATTGAGGCTTTTCCATTTTTAGATTTAAACAAAAACTATTTTACTAAAAATGTTTCACATGAAACATTAACGAATCAAGACTCTCCCATTCTTTTTAAAAAAATCTAAACTCTCAAAAGTTCTCCGCTCATTCTCTGGAAGTTTTTTAAAATTACTAATATCTAAAAATTCAACTTTCGAAACTTCAATTTCATCTGCTTTAATTTTTCCTTTAAAATCATTCGAATAAAATTCACACACAAAATATTGAATCACATCTCCATTAGGGTATTCTACAGTCTCATTTTTGGGATTGGAGCTTAATCCAATAAAACTCATATTTAATATTTCTAATCCAGTTTCTTCTTTTACTTCTCGAATAATACATTCTTCAATCGGTTCATCTTCTTCAAGTCCGCCAGCTGGTATCCCTAAATTTCCATTGTCTTTTCTTTTGAAAAATAAAATTTGACCT
The DNA here is from genome assembly GCA_023301005.1 of Saprospiraceae bacterium. Lineage (GTDB taxonomy): Bacteria > Bacteroidota > Bacteroidia > Chitinophagales > Saprospiraceae > CAJQQY01. The sequence continues at coordinate 27,611 of JALZVK010000025.1, forward strand.
TTTTCATTTTCAATAATAATTCTTGCTGCTGGATGAATAAATTTTTGATGTCCAATTTTTTTACGAATTTTTTTGATGTAAGATTTCATATTAATTTTTGATTGTTATATTTTTCAAAATATAACAAAACAACTAGTTTTCTTTCAAGTTAAAATGATATATCCATTATTACAAAAATAAAATTATTATAAAATACGAAATATTTCGTATTTTATAATAATAAAAAAGACAAGTAAAAATACTTGTCTTTTCTTTTATTTATTTTCTACTTTACTAGAAACTAACTCTTCCAAAAAATTCTCCAGTATTCCATTAAATTCTTCAGGCTTTTCCATCATAGGTGCGTGTCCACAATTATCTACAAAGAAAAGTTTAGAGTTTTCAATTAGCTCATTAAATTTTTCACCAACAAAAGCTGGAGTAACAATATCTTGTTTTCCCCATATGAGAAGAGTAGGGTTTTTAATCTGATGCAATTTATCTCCTAAATTATGTCGAACAGCAGATTTAGCTGTCGCAACAATCCTTATTGCTTTGTTCCTATCGTTTACAATATCAAATACTTCATCCACCAATTCTTTTGAAGCTATCTCTGGATCATGAAAAGTAGCTTCTACTTTATTTTTGATAAATTCATAATTTCCTCGTTTAGGGAAACTAGAACCAAAAGCACTTTCAAATAATCCAGAACTTCCTGTCAAAATTACTGAACCTACCTTTTCAGAATGTGCTAAAACATAAAGTAGACCTATGTGACCTCCTAAAGAGTTTCCTAGCAAATGAACTTTGTTATAACCTTTATACTCAATGAACTCATGTATATGCTCAACTAAAGCACTTACTGAAACTTCTCGAATAGGAAGCTCCAATATCGGTAAGAGGGGAACAATAACATTATACTTATCTGAGAAATGATTTATAATGCCTTCAAAATTACTTAACGCCCCAAAAAGTCCATGTAACAACAACAAATTCTCTTCTCCACCTTTTGATTCTAAATATTGAAATTTGCCTTCTTCTATAATATTTTGATTCATCAATTTATTTTTTTTCAAAAAAAAGAAAGATACAAAAATCAATAGATTTTATAATATCAAAAACCTAGAGAATTATGTAACTAATTTAATCGCAAAAATACTCTTTTATTCTTCTATTAAAAATATATGATAATTGATTTACATTTAATGCATTTTAATTCATATATAAATATCTATCATGTTTTATTCTGAATTGTCACTTTAATTAATTTATCTGCAAATAAAATAGAACAGTCTTTTATAATTTTATTACTTACACACATAAAAAATGTAATCGCCACATTTAATAGATTATTTCTTTTAAGCCCAAAGAAATTATTTAATCCAACAAATTATATCCATGACAAAATTCTACTTAACATTAAGTGGGCTAATATCGCTATTGCTTACTCCAAATTTTATTCAAGCTCAAGGAGCAGACATTGATTTAAAAATAAAAGAAGTCAACTCTGCTCTTGTAATTGACTGGGAACTTCCAGATGATTTTACAGCAAATCAAATTATTCTTGAACGGTCTGTTCAAGGAACTTCATTTAAAGAATTAGAAACCTATCATAATATTCAAGATCTAGAAGATGATGAAGCTTCATTTACATTTATGGATAAACAAATGGGAATGGAAAAAGTAGCTTATCGATTAAAAGTTATAGAAGAAGACCAATCTGCTTTTTTTACTAAGCCGTCTGAAATTATAAAGAAAACAATTAATACTTATAGTGTAGTTAATCAAGAACTTCTGCCTCAAGGAATTTTGAAAGTTACAGTTGAAGCTATAGAAAAATGTGATTTAGAGTTTTTTTTAATAGACGAATCAGGAGAGAAAGTTTTAAAAGAAAAATGGTCAGCTGAATTAGGACTCAACGATTTCTTTATCAACTTAGATTATTTCAATGATGGTTCTTATTCTGCTCTAATAAAAAAAGATAAAGAATACCAAACCTTAAATATAAATAAGACAACTAGAAAAACTGATGAAGTTGCTATGAAAAGCAGCAAATGGAAATCAAAACAGTAAACTCAAAATCAACTTTAATCAAT
>JALZVK010000026.1 GCA_023301005.1 Saprospiraceae bacterium
ATAGCATCGCCTACGTTTTTTGCCTCGATTGATTAAAAAATAATCTCAAAATAAATTATGAATAATTATGTCCAAGAACCTATGATTTTGAATGTGTCGAAAACCTTGTATTTATAGCACCGCCTTTCAAGACGGTGAAAAATAAAAAGAGAAAAGGCTTCAGCCATACACAAAGATTGATGTGTATAGCTGAAGCCTTTTCTCTTTTTATTTTCCCCTACGTTAAAACGTAGGACTATGATTTTATAAAAAACGAAATCCAATTCTTTTCTTTTCTAAATTTGTCACCAATCTATTTTAAATTAGTCTATATCTACAATGGTATTTTATTTATAGAAAAATAAAAAAACCTAAAATTGCTTAAACGCTAAACCAAAATTTTATCTTTGCGCAAAAATTAGAACCTCTCCTTGATAATAACTCAAAGAGAAAAAACATAAACTAAATATAAAAAAAATGAACATTAGTAAAATTGCACTCTTTTTCAGTTTTGTAATTATATTGTTTTCTTGCAAAACTAAAAAGCCGATGACATCGGCAATTCTAACTACCGACAAATCAATCGCCGAATCTACGGTAAATGTAAATAATATTAAAAGCCATATTTTCTACCTCGCTTCCGATGAACTAAAAGGAAGAGATACGCCTTCTGATGGATTGGATATTGCTGCAAAATATCTTTCTACTTCATTGATGCGTTACGGAGTGAAAACAGTTAATGCGTCAGGAGTTGATGGTTACCACCAAAGTGTTCCTCTAAAAAATGTAGCTCCTCCAAGTGAAGGTTCGTTTACATTTGGAGATTTTGATTTGAAATTACCAGATGGTTTTTTGATGATGCGTGGTGATGATTTAGATCAAAATGCAGAAGTCGTTTATGTCAATAGAGGTGCAGAGGAAGATTATAAAGGACTTGATGTAAAAGGAAAAATCGTAGTTGTGCTTTGTGGATTTGAAGGAGAAAATAATCCTCAAGAATGGTTTTTTGCAGGTAAGCCAAAAAGAGAATTAGCGAAAGCTAATGGAGCAGTTGCCTTGGTTGAAATTTATAATTCATTACAGTTGCCTTATAATTTTTTAGTTCAATTTTTGAATGCTCCTCAAATGGTTGTTGATGAAAGTAAAGATGAAAAGTCTTTTCCACACGCTTGGATGAATGGTGCTAATTCTGAAGCTGTTGCTAAATTGAAAGATGGAAAAGGAGTTAAAGCTTCTTTGAAAGTAGGGAAGAGTTCAGAAGAAAAAATCATGAGCCAAAATGTAGTAGGTTGGTTAGAAGGTACTGATCCAAAATTGAAAAATGAATACATCATTTATTCTGCTCATTATGATCATGTAGGAATTGGTCGTCCAGTAGAAGGAGATAGTATTTATAATGGTTCAAGAGATAATGCAGTTGGAAGTGTTACAGTTTTATCTGCTGCTGAAAATATCGCTAAGTATCCGACAAGACGTTCTGCTTTGTTTATCTTTTTTACGGGTGAGGAAAAAGGTTTATTAGGTTCTCAATATTATGCAGATAATCCAGTAATACCTTTGGATCAAGTTACCTACTGTTTCAATAGTGATAACGCAGGTTATAATGATACGACTAAGGCAATGATTATCGGATTGGAAAGAACTCTTGCTGCTCCGTTAATTGAAAAAGCATGTACAACTTTCGGACTAGAAGCTATCAAAGATAATATGCCTGAGCAAGGATTATTTGATCGTTCTGATAATGTGAACTTTGCGAAGAAAGGTGTTCCTGCTCCAACTTTCGGAATGGGAATTACGAAAATGGATGAAGAGGTAAACAAGTATTACCACCAACCTCAAGACAATCCTGAAACTTTAGATTATGATTACTTGACTAAGTTTTTTAAATCTTATGTTTATGCTTGTCGATTGATTGCGAATACAGATGAATCTGTTTTTTGGATAGAAGGTGATAAGTATTATGATGCGGGAGTAGAATTGTATGGAACGAAGATTAAGAATTAATAAATCTAATACTCTTATGTAAGAGTATTGTTTTTTTATAAAAAACAGAAACCCAAATCTTCAGAATGAAGATTTGGGTTTCCTATTTTAATTTAAATAAATAGACCTAAAAAAGTAAAATACCTATCCCTGCATGTACTCTCACATTATATACTCCTTTTAAGGCTGTACTGTATCCCGTGCTAGATAATCCACCTCCACTAGCAACAAGACCAACAGAACCTCCTACATTAAAAACGATAAGGTCTCTATATATTCTTCGAATACCATATCCTACAGAAATCGCATAGTGATTATAATCACCTCTATTAACATCAAGTTGTTCTACAACAGGACAGCAACTAGTAAAAGTATCTACCTCTCTAAATTCTCCAAAAAGATATTTTCCTTCCAATCGCCAATACATTCCTACAGGTGCGAGTAAACCTCTTCGATACCAATCAAAATTAATTCCGATAGCATTTCCATATAATTCAACAAAGTCACCTGAGATATTGAAATTGTCATTATCCTCAATTGTAAAAGCATGTCGATCATAGCTTAATCCTACTTGTAATCTCCGCTTTAATACATATTGAAAATTAATACTATGTAGATGACTTCCTTTCTGATAGGGAATTAAATAAAACAAAGGTGCATTATAGTTGTACTCTATAAATGCTCTCTTTCCTAAATATCCAGAGACATTGTCTTGAGCAAAAGTAGAACTTACAACACCTATAAATAACAATAATAAAACAATATATTTTTTTAACATGATAAACATGATTTTTGTAATTAAAATTTTAAAACAACTCCTATGATTTGAAAATCTATCAAATCTATTTTCTTCTTTTCTTACGCTTCTTTTTTACTTGCCGAATAATATCGTAAACACGTTGTTGAATAACATCATTATTGTCGACATATTTTACCAAATCAAAAGTAGACATTCTTGCCCTTCCAGTTTCACTATCAAGTACTAAAGAAAAAATAATAGATTCCCCTTTAGGTGTAAATAAATTATAAACGTAATCTGTTATCGTAATAAATGCCAAAAGTTTTACATAGTAATCCCAAACACCTTTACTCACTTTGCCTGTAATCACACCAGTCCAAAGAATAGCATCAACGCCATATTTTTCCATAATAACATCAATTCTTTCTTGGTTAAATGCAATCATTGGATCTTCATCCATTTCGATATGATGACCATACCAATCTTGAATTTCTCTTAAATCGTTAAATGATTCAACATCATTTTTAGAAAAATCATGAGCATCAAGTATAACTAATTTCAGTCCTAACCGCTCTGCATTTTTTTGAACGATTGCGCTATACTCTTGTTGAGCTTTTTCAGTTGGAATCAAAAGCGGCTCTTCAAAATTTTTACTCAATTTCATATAGAAAGGATTGATAAGTAAAATTTTATTTTCACCTAAGGCAAAATTTCCACTCTTGATATATCTATCTTTTTGGCTCATTGATTCTAATTCCTCTTCTCTTTCTTCATCTTCTTCTTTTTTGTCTTTGCATTTTTCCAATAAAGATTTAAAATCTTCTTGGTCTAATAAATCACCTAAACCATAATAGATATACTCGATTTTTTCTTCATCAGTTTTCTTCTTCTCTTTTTTCTGTTCTCGGATTTTATCTAATTTAGATTTCTCTTCATCCTCGTTTTCCTCTTCATTATCATCAGGAGTTATTAATTCTACTTCTTCCTCTTCCTCCTCTTCTTCTTCCATCTGAGTAGCTACCATTGCAGGAGCTTTTCCGATTTTAAATTTATCTAACTTTTTACTTTGAGTATTGACAAATTCTAAACAAATATCCTCAACCATATCTGCATAAACAGGATCATTTGGAAAAAGGTCTTTTTGCATATAGATGTATCGAAGTGCTAAGACATTGATTTCTAATTTACTCGTTTTGTTGATGAAGTGAACAAGACTTCCAAATTCACCTTCAACATTTTTAGCTTTGATTTTGACATCAGTCCAGCGTCGAGCATTGACAAATTTGGTCATACCATATAAAGACTTTGCAATAACTTTTTTCAAATACACATCATCAGGATATTTTTTCTGTAGCATGTAAGCACTATACATTGCTTCATAAAATTCGTAACCACGAAGGTGGTAATCCAAAATTTCATATCTCGCTTTTAATTGTAATTCTTTGAATCGACTTTCCGAAACGATAAAATTCTTACGACCATCATTAGAGGTACTGCCGATAATTTTTTCTGCAGCAGTTCTTCGTTTAGGTAAACTTGGGTGCGTACTTTCCGAATCATCATCACTTGCATCAACTGTAATCGCATTCAAAGAATCCAGCTGATAACTTTTTTTAAAAACTAAATACTCATCTTCAAAGTAAGATTTGTTAAAAGGAATATTATCGAAAGGTAAATAAGAAAATTGTAAAACATCAAAAGCTCCTTGAACAGATTCAAGGTCATAGTTTGATTTTAAATAAATTTCAAGACCAAGTTCGTCAGCTTCAGATTCTTGATCTTTTGAAAATTGATTTTTGGCAAGTGTACCATCGAAATCTTTATTTCTGAAATACCCACGATTGTTGGCTCTTTCAATTTGCTTCGCTTCGAGAAAAAATTCTAAAGCATGTTTTTCTTTAAAATGAGAAATCTCATGCGCTAGAATGAAAGCTAATTGTGCTTCATTTTCTAACTGCGCAATCAATCCCATATTTATTAAAATAACACCTTGGTTAGTTGCAAATGCATTGACGGAAGGCGTACGTACAGCATAGAATCGAAGCTCCTTTTTTAGTCGAGGTTCATCTTTTAACAATATATCTGCAATATCATTTACATAAGCGGTGACAGGATCATTAAACATCACACGACCACTTTTCAATAAGTCGTCAATACCAAAATTACTTTCAAGGAAAAATTCTTTTTGATTTTTACGAGTTCGCCGTTTGGCATCACGATCTACATTTTCTAATTCTTTTTGGTATTTCACATAGGAAGGTGTAGTGAAATCTTTAGGGATGTCGCCCCTTGATTGCAAAGGTTCATATTGGCTGTATCCAATTTGAAATAAAAAAAGGAGCGCTAGCGAGTAAATTAGCTTCATATTGATTATAGATGTATTTATTAAAATTTGAAATAAGAAATAAATTTATACAAAATTTAATAAATACGATAATCTTATGAAGCTTAAATGGAAAGGTGTAACAAATTGTTTACGTTTACTAAATCTTATAGATTTAGTAAACGTTGAGTTACCGAAATGAACCTAATTAAAAATCTAATGCATCCAATTTCTTTTTAAATTCTTTTGCTTTTTGTTCGAGCAACTCTATTGTCATTAAATATTCAACTTTTTAGAAAAGTCTTTCCAAACGCTAAAAATTTTGGATATTTGTAATCCAAAACTAGAAATAAAAATTATGCAAAATTTATCAAATCAAAAAGCTGATTCGCAATTATATAGTGACGAAGAAGTTCAACAAGGAATTCAAGAATTATTTAGCAATGAAAAATTTGTTAATGGTATGCAGGCATTTTTGCCAAAAGAATTGAGTGAACATATTTTGACTGCTAAAGATAATGTGAAATCAATTTATGATTTTCAAGCTACGATAACTCGACCATTTTTACATGGGATATCCAAAGCGAGTATCACGAGCTTAACTCAAAGTGGTTTGGAGGATTTAGATAAAGAAGAGAAATATTTATTTATTTCTAATCATCGAGATATAGTTTTGGATTCTGCTTTTTTGAATTTATTGCTTTTTGAAAGTGGTCGTACGACTAGCCAAATTGCGATAGGTGATAATTTGATGAAGACTAGAGTTTCTGAATTGCTTTTTCGAATCAACAAAAGTTTTGTAGTTCAACGAACAGGTTCACCTCGCGAATTATATGCTTCTTCTATTCAACTTTCCAAATATATTCATCAGTCGATTTCTGAAAAATGGGATTCCGTTTGGATTGCTCAACGAGAAGGTCGAGCAAAAGATGGAAACGATCTAACTCAACCTGGCTTATTAAAAATGATAAGTCTAAGCGGTGGAAAAGAATTAAAAGAGCATTTTAAAAATTTGAAAATAGTACCTGTTGCTATCTCTTATGAATTAGATCCAACTGGCTTATTAAAAACTCAAGAGTACTTAAATAAATTGAGTAATCCTGATTTTAAAAAATCATTCAAAGAAGATGTAAATTATATGTTATTAGGCATGCAAGGTCAAAAAGGAAAAGTGCATTTTAGTTTCGGAAAACCATTGTTAGAAGAATTAAATATTTTCGATAATGCTAAAAATAACAAAGAGCAATTAGAATTATTATTGAAAATGATTGACCAATCTATTCATACTAGTTATCAGTTACATCCAATTAATTATGTCGCTCATGATTTACTTTCTAAAAATGAAAACTATTCTGACTTTTATAATACTGAAGAGCGTAATCAGTTTATTGATTTTTTTGAAAAACAAATAAAAGAGATTAGCTCGGAAGAGCAAAAAGTAGGAAGAAATTATTTATTGAAAATGTATGCGAATCCAGTTATCAATTCTAGAAAATATAGTTCTTAGAAAAAGTACCAACTTGTATTTATGGAAAAAGTAATCATTGCCTCCCTTAACCCCGTAAAGATTGAAGCAGTCAAAATAGGTTTTCAAAAAATGTTTCCAGATAAGGATTTTGAATTTGAAGGAGTCTCCGTTCCTTCGGGGGTAAGTGATCAACCGATGACGAATAAAGAAACTTTAACAGGCGCAATCAATCGAGCAGTTAATGCAAACGCAAAAATACAAACTGCAAATTATTGGGTAGGAGTGGAAGGTGGAATAGAAAAAGTGATTGATGAAATGGCAGCAAGTGCATGGATTGTCATTTTACATAACAATAAACTTACAAAAGCGAGAACAGGTGCTTTTTTTCTTCCTCCTAAAGTTACCGAACTCATTAATCAAGGTATGGAATTGGGCGAAGCGGATGATATTGTTTTTGGAGATTCTAATTCCAAACAAAAGGGTGGAGCAGTTGGATTACTAACTGACAATGTAATTGATAGAACTTCTTTTTATGTCGAAGCTGTTATCCTTGCAGCGATTCCTATTAAAAATAAAACATTGTATTAAGTCATGGCAATTCCTAAAAACAAAGAAGAATTGCTCCATGATATTGAAATTACTTTTTCTAAATTGAAAAAAGATTTGGAACGAGTGCCGCTGCATTTGGCAACGCTTAAAGGAATGGAAGGTCATGCAAAAGGTACAAAAATGAGTCCGTGTAATTTAGTAGCGTACTTGGTAGGATGGGGCGAGTTGGTTTTGAAATGGTATGATAAAAGTAGGAGAGGAGAAGAGATTATTTTTCCAGATGAAAATTTTAAATGGAATGAGTTAGGAAAATTAGCGCAACAATTTTATCTCAACTATAAGGAATATGATTATCCAACTCTATTGCAGTTATTAGAGAAAACGATTCAAAAAATCATTGCTATCATTGAAAATTTGGATGATAAAGAATTGTATAAAATTCCTTTTTATAAAAAATATCCACTAGGAAGAATGATTCAATTGAATACTTCATCGCCTTATAAAAATGCAAGATCAAGGATTAGAAAAAGTAGAATGCTTGATGAAAAACCAAAGGACTAAAAAACAAAAAGCCACAAAATTCAAATGAATTTGCGACTTTTGTTTTCTGTATAAAAGGGTAGTATTATATAAAAAATTTCACTTAATATTTTCTTTTGTTACTCATCCATAAATCGCTTTTGTATAATGTTATCTAATTTTTTCTGTTAGCGAAATATATCATTTCTTAATGAGTTATATCCTTAAGACGCAATAAAAATCAAATGTCACTTTTTTAGAGCTTGTTGGGGAATTAGATTTTGAAATAAAAATGTTCATTTTTTGATGAAGCGATGCGAAAAAATAGGAACATAGTCTGCGCTATTTGACTTTTTTCAAAGAATTGTCATCAAAGAAAGGGTGTTTTAACCGAAATATAATTCCCCAACAAGCTCTTAATATTTCATTTCTTCTAGCGAGATATTTATTAAAGGGTAACAAGTTTAATAGAATTTTTTCGGTTGAGAATCTACGGTAAACAACTGACGGTCGATCTTATAATTTTATTTAGAATATAACTCAATCACCGATGAAAACTCTCCCCAATAAATTCCAATGCAGGAATAATTCCCTTTCTCCAATACGTCCAATTATGTTCACCATCTCTCATAATAAATTCATGAGGAATTTCTAAATCTCGAAAAACGATATGAATTTTTGAATTTCCTTCATATAAAAAATCATCATCACCACAATCAAAATAATACCTTACTTTTTTTAAGTCTTCGACTTTTAATTTTTTTAATAAATAAAATGGATTGTTGTTTTTCCAATGTTCCGTAATTCTATTTTTTCCACTTAGACCTTTTCCATACATTAAGCCTTCGACTTCATCCCAACGTTTTTGATCATATTTAGCAACCGTCTCTTCTGTATATATAGCCGCACTCAATGGCGCAGCAGCAGCAAATAAATTAGGATGTTTCATCGCATATAACAACGAACCATAACCACCCATAGACAAACCAGTAATCGCTCTGAAATCTCTAGAGGCTCTTGTTTGATAAGTTGAATCTATAAATGGAATCAATTCTTGAGTAAAAAAATCTTCATATTTTTTTTTGCCATCGGAGTCATTTACATACCAAGTCACTTTGGCATCAGGCATCACTAATATCATTGGAGGAATTTTTCC
>JALZVK010000027.1 GCA_023301005.1 Saprospiraceae bacterium
TATATTATTTTTTTTAGTGTATGTTTAAACTTGAAAGAACATGACTATTCAGAAGCGAGAACAGAGAATAGAGAGCAGAGATCTAAAAATGATACGATAGGATATAAATGAGCAATAATGCTTATATCTCTTTTCAAAATTTAATGGTCTCTATTCTCTGTTCTAAAAAATCACTAAAGAAATTTAAATATACTTTTATCTCTTTTTTGAGATGGAGGATATAAACGCATTATGAAAAAAATTCTACTGTTTTTATTGTTAAATATACTAGCACATCTTACGATGTCTCAGTCATTTGGTTTTATTATAAAAGAAAAAAAAGACGTTATAGAAATTCCATTTGAGATTCATAATAACTTTATAGTAGTACAAGTGATCATAAATAAATCACTTCCTCTAAAATTCATTTTTGATACAGGAGCCGAACATACTATCCTAAGTAAAAATATAATTGCCTCCGCTTTAAGACTTAGTTACGACCGCCCGATAAAAATTATTGGTTCTGATTTAAATAAAGAAATCGTTGCTTTTGTTTCCACTAACGTACATATAAGAGTAGGCGATGCTGTTGCGCCTACTCAAGATATTTTGATTTTGAAAGATGATTATTTTAAAATAGATGAATATGTAGGTCAAGAGATTCATGGTATTATTGGAGCGGACTTGTTCCGTAATTTGGTTTTAAAAATAGATTACAGAAAGAATATAATTTCAGTTCAACAGTCTAGAGATTTTAAAAAGCCAAGAGGTAAATGGAAAGAAGTCCCCGTCACTATTGAAAAGTATAAACCTTACATTGTCGCTAATGCTCACTATAATGACAAAATTTCCAAAATCAAACTCCTTATAGATAGTGGCGCAAGTCTTTCGTTACTTCTGCATACTAATACTAGTGAAGATCTGGAATTACCTGAATCACTTATTAAAGGAAGTGTTGGCAAAGGTTTAGGCGGAATCTTAGAAGGATTTTTAGGTCGGTTAAATCGTTTGGAATTCGGAGATTTTTACTTCAATAATATTGTCGCTAATTATCAAGACATTTCGGAATCGGTTAAACTAGAATCTGTTTCTAAAAGAAATGGAATTCTTGGTGGTGTGTTGATGAGTAGGTTTGATATTATTATTGACTATCCTAAAGAGAAATTATATTTATTACCACATCGGAAGTATAATAAAAAATTCAAATATGATAAAAGTGGTTTGGAATTAATTATTTCGGGAACTCAATTAAAAACTATTCTTGTTTATAATGTTCTTGATAATTCTCCAGCGTATGAAGCAGGAATCCGAAAGGATGACCAAATCATGTCTGTCAATTATGCGCACTATAATCTTTTAAATTTAAAAGGAGTCAATAGAAAATTGACTCGTAAGGTTGGAAAAAAAATTAGAATCAAAGTTAAACGAAAAGGTGAAATTTTGGTTTTTAAATTTAAACTTAGGGAATTAATATAGAAATGATTTTACCGCAGAGTTAAGAGTGAGTTTGCGCAGAGTTACGCAGAGTTTACTAAACATTCTTAAAAATTCTGCGCAACTCTACAAAAACTCCTTTCAATTTTGCGGTAAAAAAAAATCAAAAAATGAATACAGCACAATTATTTCAAATTTGTAATCTTATTGTTATGCCTTGTTGGTTGGCACTTATTTTCATACCCGAAAATCCTTGGGTCAAAAAAATAGTAGTTGGAGTTGTTATCACTTTGGCATTAGTTTACATTCCTCATTTAGCTAATTTTTTCACAATGGAGGAAGGAGGTTTTGGAAGTTTAGAAGAAGTGATGATTTTATTTAAAGATGAAAAAGCAGTCTTATCAGGTTGGATACATTACTTAGCGTTTGATTTATTGGTTGGTTTTTGGATTGCTACGACTGCGGCGAAGAAAGGGATTTCTAAATTTTTAGTTGCGCCTTGTTTGTTGTGTACTTTTATGTTGGGACCTACTGGTTTTTTCTTATTTATGATTTTGAGTTTTTTTTATGGAAAAAAAGAGGAGTGATTTTTTACCGCAGAGTTAATGCAACTCTGCGGTAAAAAAAAATCAAGAAGCCTTGAAAACAGATGCAACAACATTCCTTAATTCCGCTTCCTTTTGAGTTCCGATACAGATTTTCTTACCGCTTTTTAATTCTAATGCTAAACCAATTTTCCCACTTGTATTATATACCGTTCCGTACTTCGTTCCAATTCTCACTCCCCAACCACCAACAAATCCATAGTCTAAAACTTCAGCAGATTTGACCTCACTCCAAGGAATCGTTTTATTAGCAAATGGAAAAAATTTCATGTCGATATTTTCAGCAGTAATTTCAGTAGTTAACTGCATCATCCAAAAGAAGAATAAAAAAGCCAACATAAAAACTAAAAAAACAATTAACCCAGCATCTGACATTGGGTTATCTCCAAATGTCTCGCCCATGAATATTTGTTTATAAATTCCATACACAGGAATTAATGTAATTCCAATTAACAAAAGCCATAACCACCATTGAGAGAATTTTTGTTTTTCTAAAAAGATGGTCTTACTATTTTCTTTTTTCATAAATTAGATTTTAAAAAAGCGAATGGATTCACTCCGATTAATATTATCCAATTCTAATTACTTTGCACCTTCATGGGTTTTCGCTTCGCTAAATATCATGACAGGTACTTGGATTTTATATTTACCGCATATCAAAAACAAATTTGAATTAAACGATGCGGAGATAGGCATTGCTCTTTTTTCATTAGCCTTAGGATTATTAATTTCGATTCCTTTCATTCCATTTGTCAATCAAAAATTTGGCGTAGGTCGCACTACCAAAATTGCAATTTTACTATTTGCCATTTCTTTTAATTTTCCATTATTAGCTCCAAGTTATCATGCATTGTGTTCGTGCTTATTTCTAACTGGATTTTTATCTGGCTTTACTGATGTATCTATGAATGCCTTGGTTTCTGTTATAGAAAAAAATGACAATCAAAATTTCATGTCAGCCGCTCATGGATTCTTTAGCCTAGGAGGTTTTATTGGAGCTGGAGTTGGTAGTATTTTAATTACGATGATTGCAACGCCATCATTGCACATGTTTTTGGTTTCGGCATTTATCATTATTACCAATCTTCTCCTATCAAAATATTATGAAGACATCAATGAAATTTCCATCGCTAAAAATACAAATAATAATTTTTTTAAAAATATACGACCGCTAATTGGTTTGTCACTAGTTGGATTTATCATCATGCTTAATGAAGGTGCGGTGGAACATTGGAGTAATCTATTTCTATTTGATGTGGTAAAAGTTACGGAGAGTCAAGCGGGATTTGGGTTTATAGCTTTTTCTTTTTTTATGACCTTAGGTAGATTTTTGGGTGATGGATTTAGCAAAAAAATCGGAACGATAAAAATCATTTACTATGGTTGTGCGATTGCTTTTGTTGCTTATTTTTTGATTATCACTTCTCATTTTATTTTAAGTATTATTGGATTTGGTTTGTTAGGATTAGGACTTTCGGTCATCGTTCCTGAGTTGTTTAGATTGGCTGGACAAACTAAAGGTGTTCCTGCTTCGGTAGGTATCTCAATTGTTTCGGGAATCGGATTTGCGGGTTTTCTTTTAGGGCCTGTGTTGTTAGGGTTTATTTCAGATATGTCGAACTTAGTGGTGAGTTATCAGTCGTTGGCGGTATTGGTAGCGGTGGCTTTTGGGGTTTCGTTTTTTCATTTGAGGGGGAGTTATGGGGAGAGTTGATTTATCAATTTATCCAATTACTAAAATTTTCATCGCTGTAAAAAACCAATCAAAAAAAATGCGATTATAAAACAGAAGAAACAATAGTAACTCATCTTCCAAAGACGAATTGCTTCGTATGCTTTTTTTCTTGTGTCTTCATCTTTCGTTAATGCTGCTACTTTTTTTGCTTTTTTATAAGTCATATAAGTTGGTCCCCAGATTCTTTTCTTTAATTTAAATCCAGCCTTATTATTGTCTTCATTATATAGATGTTGCAATTTATAAACAGCACTCCACATTAGAATAGGAATTGCAATCCATAGCAATGGCATTATTATTCCAACTAGTGTAAGTAATATTTCTTTCATTGATGAGTTACTTCAATTTACCATTTTGATTATCAAATAAATTATTCCAAATATAAATCCGAATCCAAGTAAATATGGTTTGCTAGAGTCTTTATATTTTTCTTTTAATTCAATTATTGATTTATCACTAAGCGTTAAAAATTTCAGCATGACTAATCCAAAAATCTTAATGCATCGAAAAAATCCAAGTATGATTATTTCGAAAATAATTTCTACTATAAATTGACCGATCATTTCCAAAATGAATTCCATAATATTTAATCTTGTATAATTTTAGCTAACTAAAACCTAAAACTATTTAGTAGATAGCGATGAATAAATATTAAACTCAAATTTTATTTTTCTAATTTTTGACTATTTCCAAAATCATATTGAACACCCAAATTAATTTGTCTATTTCTCCTTTGCCATGGAAATTCGTCAGAAGTAATATCTGTAAGTCCATGATAATAATCTACTCTTAATCTAAATTTATTATTTAATTGATAATCGATTCCAGCTTTTGGTCCGATATCAATTCGATCAAAATTTATATTATCCATTTTACTTTCTTCTTTATATGGCGAGCCATTAATTTCTCCTTTAGCCTTATAATTCGAACTTGCAAATAAAAATATCATTGGTTGTACTCCAATTTTAAATCCTATTTTTCCAAAATCAAATCGATGATAAAATGGAATTCCTATATAACTTAAATGTAATCTTGATTTATCTGAAATCATTCCAAGTGAGATAATATTCGTAC
>JALZVK010000028.1 GCA_023301005.1 Saprospiraceae bacterium
GAAATGAAAAAGTATGAAAAAATATATAAAAAATTGAGAAAGGAAATGACAGACGAAGAAATAGCAGATTCGATGTTGATTCCCCAAGATATGACAGAGGAAGAAAAGAAAAAATCTCATGAAGAAATCAAGGCATTTCGATTTAAATTAATTAGAGAAAGAACAGAGGAACAAAGAATCTATTCTGAATTATTGCGATTTAAATTTTTATTAGAGAACTATTTAAACAATGAACCATTTAATATTTCTCAAAGTTTTGGAAAAAAGATAGAAGAGTATGTAAGGATACTAAATAGGACAAAGAAAAATTTATCAGAAGATTTGAGTATTCATTATACTAGATTGAGTAGATTGATTAATGATAAAGAGGAACCGAATATAGAATTGATGTATAGACTAGAAGAACACTCTGGTAATCTCATTCCTGCAATCTATTGGTGGAAGCTTGTAGCAAAGAAACAAGAACACATTCTAAAGCAAGACATAAAAACAAGAAAAAAGGAAGGTGCAAAAGTTAAGAATGCTGTAAAATATCGAGCGTAAGTAAATAAAAAATCATAGTGATTCTTTTATATGAAAAATGTTATCACAACAAAGTCATCATATTTTTAGAAACCTTAAATCGACTTCCATTCTTCCCAATAAAATCGAGTAACAAACTGATTAGCATTTTAAATGTTAGTTACCTTCATTTCTAAAATTCAAAAAAAATAATTCAAATACACGAAATCCAAAAAAGACAATTAACCATACAAAAGTTGTCACTTTAAGACAATTTTCGTATCTTACATACAAACCAATATCGTAAATGTATTTACTTGATTTAAAAACTAATTCTTTAGTTGAAGGTAGCATTACAAAAGCTAGTGCCAAAGCCATGCCCTTAAAAAAGGAAGGTTGGAATTTTAATTGGAGAACAATAATCAAAAAAAAAGATACAGAAACATTTAGCCTTATACTTAAATCAAATCCTGAAGTTGTCCAAGGCGTTATTAATTTGAGAATACAAGAAGGTATGCTTGTTATGGATTTAGTTGAAATTGCTCCTCATAATATTGGGAGGACTGACAAAAGATATGATTATGTTGCGGGTTGTTTAATTGCATTTGCCTGTAGAGAATCTTTTAAATTAGAAAGTACTTACAAAGGTTTTTTAACCTTTGAATCAAAAACAAAATTAATAGATTGGTATAGAGAAAAATACCATGCAAAAATTGCAATGGGACAAAAAATGTATATTGAACCAAACGGTGGTCAACTTCTAATTGATGTATATTTAAATAGAAAAAATAAATCCAATGAAAAAGCATAAAAATATAGAACCTGAAAACGGAGTATTAACATCTTCCATGAATGTTAAGAATAAAGAGTTTAAAAACTTGCAACTCTTTATTGCTAATAAAGCTAATTCATTAAATGAAAAACAAAAGTTACAACTTGAACTTTTTTCACTCCAAATAAAAATGGAAGATTACCTAAATTCTGATGATGATAAAAGTCAAATTATTACCGTTGGCGACTTTCTAAGATTATACATTGAGAAGTTGAATTTAAAACAAAATAAATTTGCCAAATATATAGGATTGAATCCTGCTAATTTTAATAAAATTTTATCAGGGAGTCGTAAAGTGAATTTTGAATTATCATTTATGCTTAGTCAAATATTCAACTTAGATCCAAAAATTTGGATATTAATACAAATCAAAAATGAATATTTAGAATTAAAAAAAAATAAAGCTAAACATTTTCAAAAATTCAAATTAGATGATTTATTAAAAAAAGTAAGTTAAATCATAACAACAATACCCACAAAAAAAAATGCCATCATAACAAGTCATGATGGCATTTTTTTATAACAATACACTTACAATTTCTAGCTAATAACTTTTTTCACCAAGTCAGCAGCTTCTTGCAAAAGAATTGCAGAATGTACTTCCAATCCTGATTCGTCGATAATTGTTTTAGCGATGTCAGCATTAGTACCTTGAAGTCTTACAATAATTGGCACTTTGATATTACCCATATTTTTGTAAGCATCAACCACACCTTGCGCTACTCTATCACATCTAACAATTCCACCGAAGATATTAATCAAAATTGCTTTTACTTTATCATCACGTAATATGATTCTAAATGCTTTTTCTACTCTATCAGCATCAGCAGTTCCTCCTACATCAAGGAAGTTAGCAGGTTCACCACCTGACAATTTGATGATGTCCATCGTTGCCATTGCCAATCCTGCACCATTTACCATACAACCTACATTACCATCAAGGTTAACATAGTTAAGACCATGACTTTTCGCTTCTACCTCAGTTGGATCTTCTTCGCTAGTATCTCTAAGTGCTGCTAAATCTTTTTGACGGTATAAAGCATTATCATCTAAAGATACTTTACAATCAACCGCTACGATTCTATCATCAGCAGTTTTGATCAAAGGATTGATTTCAAATAAAGCAGCATCAGAACCTAAAAACGCTTTGTACAATTTAGAGATAAATTTAGTCATCCCTTTAAAAGCTGCACCTGACAATCCTAGATTAAATGCTACCTTTCTCATTTGGTATCCTTGTAATCCTAAAGTCGGGTCGATAAATTCTTTATGTACTAAGTGAGGAGTTTCTTCAGCAACAGTCTCGATATCCATTCCACCTTCTGTAGAATAAATAATCACATTTCTTTTAGAACCTCTATCCATCAATATAGAAACATAGTATTCTTTGCATGCATCAAAATCAGGACGGTAAGCATCTTCTGCTATCAAAATCTTACTTACTAATTTTCCTTCTCCATCCATTCCACCAGGAGTTTGAGGAGTTTTAAGCATCATGCCTAGGATACTAGTTGCAGTTTCTACAGCATCATCTGCATTCTTAACTACTTTTACTCCACCACCTTTTCCACGTCCACCCGCATGTATTTGAGCTTTGATAACTGCGAAATCAGTACCTGTTTGTTCTACAATTTTATTGTAAGCAATAAATGCATCATCAACAGATTCGGCAACAATACCTTCTTGAATTTCGATACCATAGCTTTTTAAAAGTTCTTTACCTTGATATTCATGTAAATTCATATTAAAAATAGTTTTATTCTTATGTGATTTAAAGGTGCAAAAGTAAGTATTTTAATTAAAAAATTCTGAGGATGGGTTAGTTATTTTCAAATCTACTTTTGCGTTAATTTCTTAATGGTTGTATGGTTTTCGTTTCGCTTTTGTTCTATGGTTTTACAATAAAAAAAGCAGCTAGTTACAAGAACTAGCTACTTTTTGTTTTTTTATAAAAAAACTCAACACCGACTAGGTGTTATAAAGGTTATTAATCTAAAATCATCGGATAGAATTCTATTTTCCAAACGCTCTCACTACTCTTTTATAATCTGAAATGATTTGCGATAAATGATGTTCTATATGAAAATTATAATCCCAAATTAAATATGACAAAGTAGTTGTCTCTCCTTCTTCCAATACATTCATACATATCTTATGAAAATTATGTTCTGTTGTTTTTTTATTTAACAACTCCTCTGACAATCCTTGTGTCAAAATACTGATATGCCGATTGACTCCTACCCACGTTTCTAATATTTCTTTTTCATTTCGATTTTGGTAGTTATTTTTTATCACCCAATCATCTTGATCATAACCTTGAAAAATTAAATTGCCTTGACTTTCTGCTCTTAAAAATCGTTGATGATTATTATAGGCAGAATCAATTAAATGTCCTAGTATTTCTACCTTTGACCATTTATTGGGTACAGGTTTGTATCGTATTTCTTCGGAAGAGATACTATTTATTTTTGGAATGACTGATAGAATAATTAAGGTTAGCGTTTCGTGATGATTTTTCATATTAATGTTATTTATAACTTAAAATTATTATTTTTTTCAAAAAAAAACCAACCTCACCCAACCTCTATAGAAAACCTTCCGTGTTAGCAATTGAAAACTATGAAAATTAAATTCCTTATAACTATTCAGAAGAGAGAGAAGAGATCATTTTTTTGAGAGAAAAGAGAAACCTTATTATGGTGATTACTAATTTTTGCTTATTTATATGCAATTGTATTGTTCTTAGATCTCTGTTCTCTATTCTCACTTCTGAATAATTAAATTCCTTTTATTTAAATAATTAAAATCAAATTAGAATGAAAAAATTGTTGCTTTTAGTATTAGTAGGCTTACTAGCTTTCTCTTCTTGTAAAAAAGATCCTGTAATTGATGACAATCCACCTATCGACAACACTCGTAATTTTAATGATATAGTTACCTCCGTAGTTGGAGTTGTAGTTGATAGAAATAATGTTGCTATCGAAGATGCTTTAGTGGAGTTCGGACAAGAGACTGCTATGACTGATGAGAACGGTGTGTTTAGAATCGATAATGCAACGGTAAGAGAAAATCGAGCTTTTGTAAAAGTTACTAAGGATGGTTACTTCCACGGTTCTCGTACTTATTTCGCTCATGCGAATCAACGTTCTCAAGTAAGAATTCATTTATTAGAAAAAACAATTCAAGGTTCTATTAATAGTAGCGGTGGAAATGTCACTTTGCCAGAAGGTGTAAAATTAGACTTCCCTGCTGATGCAGTTGCTAATGCTGATGGTACTCCTTACACGGGTACGGTTCAAGTTGCAGCTCAATATCTTGACCCAACTGCTAACGATCTTAACTTTATCATGCCCGGTGACCTTAGAGGAATTACAACTGAAAATGTAGAAGAAGGTTTGTCTTCGTATGGAATGGTAGCGGTAGAATTAATAGGAAGTGGTGGCGAATTACTTAATGTTGCTGATGGAAAAACGGTTACATTAACAATGCCTGTTGCAAGTACTCAATCAAGTGTTGCACCTAGCGAAATTCCACTTTGGTTCTTTGATGAAGTAACAGGAGTTTGGATGGAAGAAGGTGTTGCGACTCTTCAAGGTGGCGAATATGTAGGTGAAGTATCTCACTTTACTTTTTGGAATTGTGATGTCAATTGGGACTTAATTTACTTGGACGGAAGTGTATTGTTAGAAGGTGCGGCTTATGAAGGTGCATTGGTTTGTTTGACTTTTGATAATGGAAATGGATTTTACACCGCATGTGATTACACGAATGAAATGGGACTTTATTCAGGCAAAGTTCCTACCAATACTACTTTTGAAATTACAGTTCATTCTAATGGATTTAATTGTAGTAATTCATTCTATATCTATACTGGAACTATTGGACCTTATACTGCCGATGCAACTGTTGATGCTATTAATATAGATCCTGCTTCGATTGCTGTTAATTCTTTGGACTTAACAGGTATGATAGTGGACTGTGATAACAATGCAATTACAAATGGTTACGTAATCGCTACTGTCGGAAATAATAATTACTATGTATATACTACTGACGGTACGATAGATGGAAATATTATTCATTGTGCAACTAGCGGAGATATTACTATCAAAGCTATCGACTACAATAATGCAAAACAAAGTGATCCTGCATCTTATCCTTTTACAAATGCAATTGATTTTGGAACGCTTCAAGCATGTGAGCAATTAGATGCATTTATCAATATTAATTTGGATGGTCAAACATACACTATGATATGGGAAGTAATTATTTATGATTCGACAGCTACGGGATCAGGTGTACAAACTATAAATGGATTCGATGATAATCAATCATTTTTATTTATGACAACTAACGGAAATGCAATCGGAACTTATGATGCTTTAAATTTCAACTTTTCGTTTTTAGATCCGAATAATCCTAACTCTTATATTACTATTGCATCTACTGATGTAGATATTACATTTACACAATACTCAGGAGTTGTGGGGGAAACATGTATTGGAACGTTTGACGGAACAGTTCCTTTAAATGGTGTAGATACTCCAATTTCAGGTTCCTTTAAAACACCGAGACAATTCTAAGAAAAGCTATGAAAACTAATAACTTTTCATAATACCAATTTTGATAACAGCGTATTTACAAAAACCCTCGATAAGGAATTATCGAGGGTTTTGTTTTTTTTATAAATATTTAGTAACCGCCAACTTCAGTTGGCAGGTTGTCCCAACGTTGTTGTTCAAAATATTAAATACAAATTTAAATCTTTTATTTTGAACAACCAGCCAACTGAAGTTGGCGGTTACTGAATAGTTACATTTTTTTTATAAATTTCAAATAGAACTTGAAAGTTATAACTCATGTTACGCAAAGATAATCCTCTAGCCTAACTTTTTTTCTTGATAAAAAAAGTTACAAAAAAATCAAGACTGTATATAAAATTGATACATTTC
>JALZVK010000029.1 GCA_023301005.1 Saprospiraceae bacterium
ACCAAAGAATTGTTGATGGCATACTTTAGAATTTCTAACTCGTCTACTGTTAATAATTTGCCAGATTTGGCTTTGTTTAATAAAATGAGAACTTTTTGTTTTTGATCTAATCTTAAAGTTAATATTGTAGGCATCCAGCCATAGACAAAATGACTAGCTATTACTAAGTTATCTTCCGTAATTAGCCGGTTACCAATATTTTCAAAATACTTTAAGAAGACAGGATAGGTTCGTATGTAAGAATTTTCATTAGTTATT
Organism: Saprospiraceae bacterium; assembly: GCA_023301005.1. GTDB lineage: Bacteria > Bacteroidota > Bacteroidia > Chitinophagales > Saprospiraceae > CAJQQY01. Next base: position 259 of record JALZVK010000029.1, read on the forward strand.
ACTAGCTTATTAGCATCTTCTAATAATTTCTCAAAATTCAATTTGATCACAGCGTTAGAGTTAGTATTGTTTCTGTAGGCTTAAAGATAAAAAACTAAAGCCATATTCAAAAGCATTCTTTTCACACGAAGCATCCTAGCTCCAATAGTCTCCCTCTTTAGATTCCAGAAGAAAAGGTATGCGGATGATTCCTTGATTGATGATAGTTCTTTTGACTAAGTCTGCTCGTTGTATGGACATAGATAAACAGACTTCTCTCACTTTTACTTTTTTCCCGCGAAAAGTAACAAAAGCCTGTCTGACTGGCGTCAGCCGGGCAGGCTTTCAAAGCCGATTTTTTTTCATGTAGTTGAATTATTCATGATTCTAGTCTTACAATATCGGATCAATACACATCAATCCCAAAAACTGGAAGTATCCTAGCTTCAATAAGCTCTCGTACAATATTCCATCTAAGGCGATTCTGATAAACTGGGTCAAAAATTAAAAAAGAGTAAGTTTGTCGAGGGTTCTGCCCTCGATACAATACGATCGAAGTGGATGTTGTATGCAATACGCCTGGTTCGTTTGTCACGCTAATCACACGTAAGCTAGGGCGAGCGTATAGAATCGACGGCTTCAGCCATCGACTAACTATATTAGTTTTTTTTTATTGAATCGAGACTTGGATTTCAATGATAGATATCGGCCAACTGGGAATGACACTAGCATCCATAATAAAAATTTTGCGCTTAAGTCTTTTTGCATATTTGCGCTTACACTCTAGACTAGGTTCATACTTGTCTAGTAATTTATAGTAAAGCTGTTCAAATACTTTATAATCACGATTTATATTCTGGTAAGTTATTGTAGACTTACTTGGCGCTTGAGTTACTCCTAAGTGGCTTAAATTGCCCGTAGCTGACCTTAAACCATTCGATATATCTCTTAATGAGTTTACACCTGAGAATTGCATGAATAGCATAGAAACTAAATGTGTCCATGTAATACAGCCTTTGTTATATTTATCTGTTTGATGTTCTCGCACTAGTTATGAAATATCCGTCCGATCTATCAATTCTAATATTTGTGCAAAAGACTTACTTTTACATGGGGCATGTTTTTAGATTTGTTCCAACCCTAAATTTAGGGAAAATCTAACATGCCCTGCTTTTTTTTTAATTTAGGACGCTTGTGATATGAAGTATGTAATTTAAATACTATTTTTATAACATATTAGATTAACTAATTTGCAACTTTTATTTTATGAATTTAACCGAACTCGTAACAAAACTTAAGCAAAGAAAAAATTTTGAATTTACTGAAGCGAAAGTGAAATTTAAAGATGATGAAATTGGAGATGTTAATTTCATCAATTCTATGGATGATCTATTCCATGTATTTTTAACGGATTCTATTAATATCATTAAAGTACCTCTTTCTAGTAGAATTCTTTTGCTAATAAAGCTTTATGGCGGTAATGTATCAATCTCAGAACAGGATAGTATGAATTGGAATTTAAAAATTTACTTTAAGCAACAAATCGAAGTAATAACTAATTTTATGATTTTTTAATATTAAAATGAGAAACAATATTAGCTTAATTGCACAAGCCAAAGATTTAGTTCGAAACTTATCGGCCTTAAAGGAAGAATGGGACCATGAAATTTCGGAAGAAAGAGTTATTGAAATCGACCTTAAACATGAAACTAGTAAGCAGAGGAAGAATGTATTAATTAAGTCTTTAGAAGCAAAAAGAATAAATTCAGGTAAAAACGTAAGGAATAAATACAATTCTTACCACAAACAAGATGCAAAAGAAATTAGAGCTAATCTATTTACGGCACTTGGAAAAGAGATATCCGAAACTCCTCATAGCTATGAGCGAATTACAAATCCTTTTAGTTTAGAAGAGGTAATAAGGGAAATTTCTGATTTATACATAAAACTAGATAATATAAAGGTGAGCAACCAAGATTCAAAAAAAACAGATGATATAGACTCGAATCCGAAATCTACGACAGCTTCTTCTATTGTACCAATTATTATTTCTGTTATTATTATGCTCGCAGGAGTTTTCTTTTTTACACCTTTACGTAAGTATATATCTGGTGAGAATGCGAAAGTTGTAGATAGAAGCTCTACTATTAATAATGGAGATATTATAAACGGGGGCATGATAATTATTAATAACCAAATGGGCGATGATGAAGAATTACCTACAAATAATCGAATAGTTAGTAAAGAAATCCAAAGTACGCCTAAAGTTAAACCAAAGGGGAATATCACTTTTTCTAATTCTTTTGATGGAATTGTAAAGAAAGAAATATCAAAAATGATTTACGCTGATGTAGATAATCAGTTTAAAGACTACATTGTTTCATTTGAAACTACTGGTGAGGTAATTAAGGTCGGCAATACTGAAATGTACCAGGTGAATTCAGGCCATTTAGTTCTGAGAATAAATGGCCAAATTACTTGTGACTTTGAAGATCTATTTCTTTTGCCAATACCGGTAAATTCTTTAAGCTCTATAAAGAAGAATAGTAAAACAAGAGTCGTAAATAAAGTCAACCAAAACTTAAAGGAAATATTAAAATGTATAAATTCATTAGAGTTATAATTCTTTTAGACATCTTCTTATTTGTCTTTAACTTCCCTGCCTTAACCCAAAATTCAATTTTAGTATATACGGTTGGAGAAGAGATATTCAACCCAACTATTGAGTCAGGTATTTTAGAAATACATTCAATTGCAAAAAAGCAGGTTGAAGTAAATAATCTCAATAATTTAAAATTTGGCTTTGATTATCAAGGGGATATTCTTTTTTTATTAAAGGGCTATTCAAATTCACCTACTAGTTCTGACTCATACTCTAATAAGGAGCTTAAAATGAGAAATGAAATTTCGAATCTTATTAGTTCTCATGATTATTTACTTTTAGTTAAGACAAATCTTTTAAATGATTATGTGGAAATTCAATTTTATTTATACGAGACGATAAATAAATCAGGTAAGTATAATCCAAGTATCCCAGTTATTAACGAATATGTAGCTTCTACAGACTTTGTAATTAATCTTTCAGAGCGATCCTATAAAACTGAAATATATAAGAATCTAAAAAAGGTATTTCCTTTTTCGAATTCTCCTCCAATATTAAAAGTAAAAGTGAATGATAAGAATTTAGTTGAGAATCTTGAATATAATTTCCCTATCGCTTTGCAAGATACTATGTTTATTGATGCAGGCTATTCGATTGATATTGATAATCCAATTGAAGATTTAAACTTTAATATATTTCAGGTAAGTAAAAATGGTTCTCTAGATATACCCTCGCAAGAAAGAATTCAGTTAAATAAATCATTTGAACAAGCTATCACTTTTCCTAAACAAGGTGATTATTTTTTCATTCTTAGTGCAGATGATGATATTGCGGATTCAGGCGAGATAAGACTCAATGTAAAAGTGTCTAAATTGACACAAATTTTCAATAGTTACAATAATTACATGTCATATAGGTATTCGTCTCTTACAGGTTTGATAAATGCTTATAGAAAGACTTATGATGCATTTTATCCAATTGTTTTTGACGAAAATATTAATCCATCTTTAGATAAGTTTTCTGTTGTCGACAATGAAAGTTCACTACAGCCTCTTAAGCTTAGAGAAGAAATGATTTTGAAAGATAGTTCCAAGCAAAGTGTTAAAGAGTATTATAATGAAATTGACACTGTAAAATATACTAAGCATAGTTTTGATATTGAATCGAATTATGCTGACGGAGTTCTTTTGAAAATAAGCTCGAACTTTTTAGATAAAAAAAGGGCAAGAAACTATACAGTTGGATATGATGAATTGGGTTATGGCTCAAAAATGACTTTTAATTTTCGACATGAATTAAGAAGTAGAAGTATGATTAATTTATATTTAGCTGGAGGTATTTTTGGTTTACCTAATCCCGATTTAAATCGCCCACAAAGGATTGTTAGAACTGTTAATTCTAGAATAGGTGTTTATTTAACTAAAGAAATAGAATTTATTTTTGAGTACAATTTTTTAAGAAGTCTCGACCAAATAGATGAAATTATAGCTTTTAATAATGAGCTATGGAGATTTCCTTATAAATCAGCTATTGGTCTTAAATTTAATTTCATAAGAACTTATATTGCAAATGATAGGGTGTCCAGCATTTTACGGCATCCCGAAAGAGGCAACTTAAGTCTAATCTTATTATATAGTCTCAATGAAAACACAAAAGTAAATGGAACACCATTTAATAATGGTTACATAATTAACTATAATACTAATGCACTTTACTGTGGATTTAGCTCTGATTTTAGATTCTTAAAGAAGATTCCTATTTTTATATTTTATGAAGGAACCATTTCTGTTTGGATGAATGATATCCAAAAAGAATATTTAAAAAGAAATAGCCTTTCTCGATCTGCTTTTATAATGGGAATGAAAGTTGGAGTTAAGTATAATATTTTTGGTGAATAGTGCAACACTAATCTGACCAAAGTATTAACAATCCGCGATGGGAATCCATGTCTAAAAATCGGCGTAGAGGAAGTAAATTTGAAATGGAAATACGGCGTAATCCCTAGTTAAATAATCTAAATGAGTGAAAATGAAATTTGACGAAACTATAACACGGCAAAGGAATCATATCATTGAACTATTAGCTTAAGCTCTTCTAGTCTAATAGCCATAGCCTCAATTGAAACTTTAAAAGTACTAGCGATTGAATTGTTAAATTCTTCAAGAATCATTGATGCATAATGCTTTGAAATAACTCTGGATTTTATCATTTGATGTTGAGAAATATTCATCTCTATCTTATACATGGTAGAAGTAATATTAGGAGTGTTATATCTATTAATAAACTCTTCTATTACCAACTTTCTAGGCATTAGAAAAAAAGCGGCAAATTTATTTGCCTGAGTCTCGCGTATATCTCTTTTCGTAATTTCAGATCCATCTAAGGGAAGATCCCTGAACAATGTATTTTCACGATGCATTATCGCATGTCCTAATTCATGTGCTAATGTAAACCTTTGAATCACTTCCTCATAGTGACTTGAAATTGCAACTAGTTTGTTTTCATTGTCGCATACACCAGCTATTTCTTTATACTTGTTTGATTGGTACTCTGAACCGACATTGTAACTATACGCAACATTGTACCCCAAAATCTTTAGAACTTTTTTCGCACTTAAAATATTAACTTTTTGAAATACTGTTCCTTTAGAACTTAGATTAGAATTCTTCCATAATGTTATCTGAATATTTCGAGTTATATCTTGAATGTAATCGTTTTCTGTCAATCTATTTGCTATTATATTATCTCTAACTTTTGCAATTGACTTTTGTAATTTTACTTTTTCCAGAAGCTCTTTCTTTAGTATATTATGCCGAACATCAAGTTCTTTTTTAAGGTTCTTAAAAACAGCTTCCATTCTTCCTAGTTCCATTCTTGAGTTTGCAGAGAATTTGGTTAAGGTAGAAGTATGATTTAGATTTAATGTTATTACAAATGTACTGCCTCCTATTGCAGCTATGGCCTTTTCTAAAGCGACACCTGAATCACCTCTTACGGCCCTCCATCCCAAATCAAATACTTGAACTGCATATTTAGCTAACTCTGTACAGATGTTGCCTATTTCAAATGGAATTGCAATTGCATCTACCATGTATATATCTACTTTTTTTTGAATGATTGCCTTTTCTATTTCATCTTTAGTTTCATCTCTTTTTTCCCTCTCATTAACTACCAAATTAAATGCTTCGCAATCATCTTGAAATAGTTCGCATAGTTTAGGAAAAATTATACTTTCAATATTGTCTTTAATTTCAGTCAACTCAGGCCAATTCACTTGATATTTTTCTCTTCTTTTATTATCAAGCGTTAAGCTAATAACGGTCAAAAGAAGTTTCGCCGAAATCATTCCTGAAAAGGCTGCAGCACTGCCTGAACCAGGTTTATGGCTTCCTTTTCCAAATTTTTCAAGTAATATTCTAGTTTCTTCGCTTAAATAATCAGGAATATTTAGTGACTCTGTATCTATTTTCATAATAATAAAGATAAACAAATAGAGAATACAATTCAAGTGAACTTTTATATTGTGATATATCTATTACTTACTTTATGTTGTAAGTGGTTTCGCGACGGCGCTCCGCGCCCAAAGCTCGGCGCAGCGCAGCGGAATGGCGGGGAGTCCGTGCGGCGGAGTGGCGCGTCAGGGAGGACCGAAATGAAATGGAGTGGCGCATAGCCCGGTGACTGCCCGACACCTTTTCGGTGGAGAGGTAGGCATACTCCCAAACAATCCTAAAGAAATCTCCTTTTATATCAGTACTTTCGCATCATAGATACACAGAATAATGAGTGAGAAAAATATAATAAGATACACCAGCCCATCCAACATCGCCCTGATAAAATATTGGGGCAAATACGGGCGTCAATATCCAAGGAATGCATCGATAAGTTTGACACTAGATAGTGCCTACTCGGATACGTCAATAGAATATACAGAAAGAGAAAAAGCAGGTGATGCAGTATCCATAGCATTCTACTTTGAGGAAAAAGAAAATGCTGCCTTTCAGGCTAA
>JALZVK010000030.1 GCA_023301005.1 Saprospiraceae bacterium
CACCATCAAATCATATCCCAAACTAATAGAAAACGAAACCTTCTTACTTCCCGTTGTAAAATGAATATCTTCGAAAACATCAGAAATCGGTCGAATAACAATCGGGTCAATAGTAATCTCTCTATAACTAGAAGTAGAAATATTATAAGCACAAAATCCATTGATGCTCCATCTGTTTTTTATTTTTGGAAATGCGATTTGGAAACCTGTATTTCCCATAAATCCAATTCCTTTTATTCCCCAATTTTTATTACGTACTTCATAGCTATTGTTATTACTTAAATTCCATCTAGAAAATTGAGGACCCATTCCCAATTGAAGAAAGTATCCAACTCGGAATTTATTTATAGCATAATTTAAAGTATTGGAAAAACTAATGCCGACTTGACTGTTCCCTAAACCAAAGTGAACAATATATTCTCCTGAATTCAAAATAAAATCACCTTTGATATGATTTCTAAAAATTCCAGCAGATTGCTCTAATGAAAAATTAGAGTTAATTTTTTTATCTGAAAAAGTCAACTCCAAAGAAGAAAAGGAAGAAGGTTCGTCAGGCGCAAAACGTTGTCCTTTTTCAAAAATATTTAAATATTCAAAATTAGTATTGAGTTGTACGTCGGTGCTGCCACCTAGTTGAATTCTGTCTATTTTGAAAAATTTCAGCGTCAAATTTCCAACATTACTAGTCTTATAATTTTGACCTAACAATATAATTGCAAAAAGATTTAGAAAAATAAAGAAAAAGTATTTCATAACTTTTAGATGTATTTCATAAATAAAAAAAACGAGATTTTGAGTATTCTTAAAAAGAATATATTTTCTCAAAATCTCGTTTCTATTTTTTTAATAAAAATAAATAACAATACTCTTACGAATTACCATCTCTTAATGCTCTACGTAAAATTTTGCCAACATTAGTCTTAGGTAATTCATCTCTAAATTCAACATGCTTAGGTTTTTTATAACCAGTAAATTGCTCTGCACAATATTCTCTCAATTCATTTTCATTTAAAGACTTATCTTTTTTTACAATAAAGACTTTGACCGCTTCTCCAGATTTTTCATCAGGTACGCCGACAGCAGCCACTTCTAAAACTTTAGGATGCATCGCCAATACATCTTCAATTTCATTTGGATAAACATTAAAACCAGAAACCAAGATCATATCTTTTTTTCGATCAACTATTTTGAAAAAACCATCAGGTTGCATTAGTCCAATATCTCCAGTTCTTAACCAACCTGCGAAAGTAATGGTCCTATCTGTTTCTTCTTTATTATTGTAATATCCTTTCATCACTTGAGGACCTTTGACTTGAATTTCACCAACTTCTCCAACGGGAAGCGGTGTATCATTTTCGTCAGCAATACGCACATCAGTAGATGGAACGGGAACTCCAATAGTTCCAATTTGTCCTGAACCATCAATTGGATTTGTAGAAATTACAGGAGACGCTTCCGTCATTCCATAACCTTCCGCTAAGTGACAACCAGTCACTTCATGCCATTTTAGAGCAACTGCTTTTTGCACAGCCATACCGCCACCGACAGTTCCTTTTAAAGAACTAAAATCAAGCGCAGCAAAATCTTTATGATTGAGCAAAGCATTAAACAATGTATTTACGCCAGTCAATACAGAAATTTTATCATTCTTAAATTCCTTAATTATTGAACCTATATCACGAGCATTAGTAACCAAAATAGTCTTAGTTCCGAGACTCATCAACGCTAACGCATTTACAGCAAATGCAAAAATATGATACATCGGTAAAGGCGATAAAGCAACCTCTTCTTTCTCTTTTAAGAAGGGCATCATTGATGCTCTAATTTGAAGCATATTAGCTACTAAATTTCGATTGGTTAACATCGCACCTTTGGAAAGACCTGTGGTTCCTCCAGTATATTGCAACGCAATTACATCATCACCTTTAGTTTGTAAATCAGGAAGTGTGAATTTTTTTCCTTGAGCAAGAGCTTCTTTAAATGTTACCGTATTTGGAATATTAAATTTCGGAACCATTCTTTTTACAGTCCGCACAACGAAGTTGGTCAGCGTTCCTTTGAATGTTCCAAGCATCTCTCCGATACTAGTTACGATAACAGTTTTGATAGAAGTATCGCCAATTACTTTTTCCAAATTAGCGGCAAAATTTTCAGCAATGATAATCGCCTTTGCACCTGAGTCTGTGAATTGATGTTTCATTTCACGAGGTGTATATAGTGGATTGGTATTGACTATAACAAGACCTGCACGTAACGCTCCAAACAATGCAATTGGATATTGCAAAAGGTTAGGCATCATCAAAGCAATTTTATCTCCAGGCTCCAAACCTCTTGATAACAAGTATGCTCCAAATTGTGTAGACATTTTATCTAATTGGTCAAAAGTGATACTTTTTCCCATACATTGAAATGCAGGTAACTTTCGATATTTTTCAAAAGTTTCCTCAAACATTTCAATTAAATTATTGTATTCATCAGGGTTGATATTGGCAGGGACTCCGCTAGGGTAATGAGTTACCCAAGGACGATTTTCGTTCATATCTGTGATTTTATTTTTTTCTTTTTTACGAAACAACCTTAAGGTTGTTGTAAAAGTTTTTTAAAATAGAATCCCAAAATAGTCTATTTTAAAATAAAATCAAAAACTCCAATTTCTTTTCCAAGTATCTATAATGTCAAATGAAATTTTAAAAGCAGTATCTGTTTTACTATGACTTGATTTAGCTAAGACACCATAACATCCAATTCGCAATCGTCTTCTTGCACCCAAACGAAATACTCTTTCTAAACCTGCAAATAATTCCTCATGATGAAAATTACTTTCTAAAATATAAAGCGCACCGGCACCTGCGACTACACGAACTTTTGTCTTTTTGACCAAAGGAATATTGTTAATCAATGCACCATTAAAATGATGAATGTGATGTGCTTCCACAAAAAATCGAGTTGTAGCAAAAGCAGTATCCAAAGACTGAAAAGAATGTAAAGGATCAGAATATAAAAAAGGATCAGATTGTCGGAATCTTTTTAAATCAACAATTTCCAAACCTTTGGTATTTAGATATTTCCCCATTCTAACATTGTATTTAGAATTTCCAAAAAAACCAAGAATCAAATCTTGCGAAATAGAAAATTCTAAGTAGTCAAAATCAATATCACTTTTTAATAAGCCGTCCCATCCCTTTTTATATGTTACACTAAAAGTTGGGAATTTACTTCCTAGTACAAGCTTACGATTAGGCTCTGTCATATACTTTTGACGAGGCGTATAACTCAATCTAAGAGTAGTTGTCAAGGCTTGATAATCATCAAAATCTAAAGGCAGTTCAGTATCTGTAAAAAGACTATCAATGATTGTTGCTGTTTCAAAATTTGAAATAGATTGTCGATTGCTATAAACCAAATGTGTATAAAAATACAATCCATTAACTATTTCAAAATTATGATCAACTGTTCCGTAATCATGTAAAATATAATTAGAAACTCTAAGTTGATTCAAGTAAGCATCGAAACTATTGATAGCATAAAATCCTCTTCCAGTATTAAAGCTCACAGATGCGAGACGATGTGGATTATAAAAAAACCATGCTCCAACTGAACCTTGTAAATCTTGATTTTTTATACCAACATTTATATTACTAAATGAATTAAACATTTTTCCATTTTCCCATCTTTTAAAATATGAAATATAAGGACCAACACGAAGACCTCCTACCAATTCAAAATCAATAAGACTAGGAATAGAACTGATGAAAAAGCTTTCCTTCTTTAGATGATTTCTAAAACCAACACCTGTCCAAAATAAATCTAAGAAAGTCACTTTATTAAATTTTTCTTGGATGGAATCTCGATAAGCTTTACTGTTGATAACTGCTGCAATACTATCAGCTCGGAACACCGTTAGTTGTTCATCCCTAGTAAGTGGCTCAGGGCGGAGATCTTCCCAATAAGTGGAATCTCTTTTGTAAGCTTCTTTAGTTGTTACAGCGATTTCGCTTCCAAAGAATTTAGGAGGGAAAGCAAAGTTCTTTTCAAATTCAGAATAGATTATAGTTGTATTTCCGTTAAATGTAATTCTCTTGTTTTGTCTAGCTTTATAGATAAATTCGATACGATCTGGAATCCAAATATTATCTTCTAGTTGTTGGTAACGTTGTTTTAATGTGAAAGCATCGAACAACATGAGACCATCTTTATTTAAAGTTAAATCCAAACGGTTAATATTCCACAAACCATCATTGATATATAAAAAACCTTTGCAAGTAGAGTTACCTGACTTACGAGGAATAACTTTTATTTTATGAACGAGTTGACCATTTTCAACTTCGCTTGAAATTAATTTATATTTATAAGATAAAATAGCAATACTACTAATAGGAGAGATGACAGGTGTTTCAGCAATGCCACGCAAGTGTACCATGTTTCTATAAAAATTAAAATCAGTTTCATGGAATCGAGGAATAAAGAGACCTGATTTATTTCCATAGCTTTTATAAGCGGAGCGTTCCTCTTTATATTGTTTTGGATATTTATAATTGAGCACCAATTCCATTTCAACCATATTGATTTGAGGAATTTTTGCTTTTGCTGCTTTTTCTTCATTTCCAAATACATCCATATTTTCAGGACTCATTGTGAAATTTTCATTGCTTGAATTATTGTCTACAGATTCAACTTTTTTTCTTTTTCGTTTTTTTTCTTTGACCTCTTTTACTTCTGCCGCTTTGATGTAAACATTACTTTTAAAAGATTGAACTTGAGAGAGATATTTCTTTTTATTTTCTTGAACGTTTTTAATTATAGCATAAGCAGGATCTTTTTTGGAAGCCTTGACAACAATTTCTTCAAGTGCAGTATTGGAAGAAGAAAGCCAGATGTTTTTTTGAACATCTTCATCACGTACAATGATATTTATAGTTTTAGTAGAATAACCCAATGAAGAAATAATCAGTTCATACTCTCCTTCAACAAGAATGGTCATAAAATATTTTCCTTCTTCATCTGTAGAAGTTCCTGTTTGTAATTCCTTTACAAAAATATTAGCGTAGGGGATAGGTTGATTTTCTTCATTAAGAATATGACCGCTAATAGATTGAGCAGATATTTGTAAAGACATTGTTATAAGAAAACAAGAAATAAATATTCTTAAACAAATTAGATAAGGTGATGAAGTTAGTTGTATCATATTTTTTTAAACGTTAAATGAGAAAAGAGTGTTGGAATATGTACTTGATAAAGTGTAATTAGATTTAGAAAAGTTACTATTAGAGCTTGTTTGGGAATTAGATTTTGAGAAAAAAATGTTCATTTTTTGATAAAACGATGCTAAAAAATAGGAACATAGTCTGCGCTAGTTGACTTTTTTTTCAAAGAAGTGTCATAAAAAAAAAGGCGTTTTTAGCCGAAATATAATTTTCCAACAAGCTCTTAGGATTGAATAATTAGAAAAGTAGAACTAACGGATTTTTGAGATCATCATCTAATTATTGTAATTGATTATAAATCAATGTATTTCTTTTTTTACATAAATAAATTCGTTACCTTTGCGCCGCTAAAATAATTTATTAACCTCGTATCGTTGAAAGTAAAGGGTTTATAAGAAAACTCAATTCAATAGATACTACAAATTTCAGATTCAACTATGTCAGATGATAAGAATCTAACTCCTTCAGAGGAGGTAAAAGACGCAACTCCTGCAGCACCAGTTACTGAAACTGTTGAGGATACAAGCGTAGATGCAATTGCATTAGAAGAATTGCTAGAAAAGAAAGCAGACCAATTCAGTACTCCACACGATGATTTCGACTGGGAGTTAGGTAACGGATTAGCCTCACCTTATACCGATGCCGAAAAAGCAAAATATTTAGCGGAATACGAAGCAACCTTAACTGCGGTTTTAGAAAATGAAATCGTAACAGGTAAAGTATCCTCTATTAACAGTGGAGATGTTGTTTTGGATATTAATTACAAATCAGATGGTTTGTTGTCTTTATCTGAATTTAGAGACATGCCTGATTTAAAAATAGGTGATATTGTAGAAGTATATGTAGAGCAACAAGAAGATATTCGAGGACAATTAATTCTTTCTCGACGAAAAGCGAAGTTATTACGAGCTTGGGAAAGTATTGTTGATTCATACAAAAATGGTACTATCATTAAAGGTACTGTTGTTAGTAAGACTAAAGGTGGATTGATTGTAGATGCTGGAGGATTAGAAACATTCCTACCTGGATCTCAAATCGATATCAAACCAATTATTGACTACGATGCATACGTTGGTAAAACAATGGAATTCAAAGTAGTTAAGATTAATGAGGTAATCAAAAACGCAGTAGTTTCTCATAAAGCATTGATAGAGAGCGATTTAGCGGAGCAGAGAGATGCTATTATTGGAAAATTAGAGAAAGGTCAAGTATTAGAAGGTCTTGTGAAAAACATCACAGACTTTGGAGCATTCTTAGACTTAGGTGGTGTAGATGGATTACTTTATATCACAGATATTTCATGGGGACGTATCTCACATCCAAATGAAATCTTAGCATTGAATCAAAAAATCAATGTTGTTGTATTAGATTTCGATGAAAACAAAAAACGTATTTCATTAGGTCTTAAGCAATTACAACCTCACCCATGGGAAGTATTAGATGTTGCTGTAGCTGAAGGTTCTACTGTTAAAGGTAAAATTGTTAATATCGAAGACTATGGTGCATTCCTTGAAATCCAACCTGGTGTTGAAGGATTGATTCACGTATCTGAAGTTACTTGGAGTAACCAACCTGTTAATGCAAGAGACTTCTTCAAGTTAGGTCAAGAGTATGATGCAAAAATTGTTACAATCGATCGTGAAGATCGTAAGATGTCTTTAAGTGTTAAACAATTGACAGAAGATCCTTGGAGCAAAATTGAAGAGCAATTCCCAAGAGAAAGTCGCCATACTGGTAAAGTGAAAAACTTAACTCCATATGGAGTTTTTGTTGAATTGAAAGAAGGTATTGGAGGAATGGTTCACATTTCTGACTTGTCTTGGACAAAAAGATTTTCACACCCATCAGAATTTACTAAAATAGGAAACGATATTGAAATTACTATTTTAGAAATTGATAAAAATAACCGTAAATTATCTCTAGGTCATAAGCAAATCGAAGAAAATCCTTGGAATACTTTCGAATCTGTTTTCCCTGTAGGTTCATACCACGAAGCTACAATAGTAAGAAGAGATGATAGAGGTGCAATCGTTCAATTACCTTATGGTTTAGAAGCATTTGCTCCAACTAAGCATGTTCGTAAAGAAGATGGAAAATTAGCAAACGTTGATGAAACAATTACTGTAAAAGTTTTTGAATTTAACAGAGACGATAAGAGAATCTTAGTTTCTCACTCACGTTACTTGGAAGACATTAGAAGAGAGGCTGATCAGTCAGTTAGAAGTGAGAAAGAGAAAGTTCGAAAAGAAACAACTAGTAGTATAAAAAGACAACAATCTAAAGTAGAGAAAACTACATTAGGAGAGTTAGCTGGATTTGATGCTTTAAAAGCTCAATTGTCTGGTGAAGAAACTCCTGCTCCGCCACCACCTCCTGCTCCAGTAGTAGAAGAAACTCCAGCTGCTCCTGTAGCTGAAGTAAAAGAAGAAGTGGTTGAAGAAGTTGTAGTTGAGGAAACGGTTGTTGAAGCTCCAGCTCCTGAAGCTGTTGTAGAAGAAACAGTTGTAACTGAATCTACTACAGTTGTTGAATCGGCACCAAGTGTTGAAGATGATTTGAAAAAAATTGAAGGCGTTGGGCCAAAGATTGAATCTTTAATGAAAGAAGGTGGATTAAAGACATGGGCACAAGTTGCTGCATCATCACCTGAAGCTATTAAAGAAATCCTTGTTGCTGCAGGAAGTCGTTATCAAATGCACGACCCAACTTCATGGCCATTACAAGCTGGAATGGCTGCTGAAGGAAAATGGGAAGAGTTGGATAAGTGGCAAGATGAGCACAAAGGTGGAAAAATGAAATAAGCTTGATTTTTTAAGTTTTAAATAAAATTGAAAATCCTCAATTAGCAAATGCTAATTGGGGATTTTTCTTTTTGTTAAATGTGAAGAGTTCTAATATTTAAGTAGTTAGCCAAAAGAAATCGTGTATTTATAAGGATAAGATTTTTTTGATAGTTTTCTTTAAAAAATCATTGCATACCCTGCGGTATAGTATTATTTTTTTAAGGAAAACCTGCCTGCCGGCAGGCAGGTAGCGGAAAAAGATATTCTTATAAAACACGGTTTCTATTGACTAACTACTTAAGAGCTTGTTTGAGTATTAGACTTTTAGTCGAAATATAATTCATTGGATAAGCTTTTAAGTTTTGGAGATAATAGAGAGCATTAATACTAGCCTAACGTTAAGATAATAGAGAAATCAAATAATTAAATCTGCTCAACGATATTACTTTATTGTATAAGTTGATTCTATGTTACTTGTCCGCTCTTCTAGAGCATTAAAGCATTATTAAATAGTTGAATTAATTGAAACTATAATTAATTAAAAGGGAAAGATTTTTTTTTTAAAATATCAGAAAAAGATATTCTTGTAAAATACATTTCCTTTTGTCTAAACTGTTTAGTAAAACAATGATTTACAGGAGGTTATAAATAGACAAAAGTTGAATACAAAATGGTTGTTTAAAACTAACTCAAAATAGTTTCATTTTTTTTCAAAAAAAATGTGTTTTTTCTTTTAAAAAATTTGGAATAGAAAATAATGATTGTATATTTGCATCCCGTTAGAGAAACAGACGTTGTAAAAACTTACAAATTAAATGTTTCCTTAACAATCACACCTTTCCGAAGCGGCTGATTTTTTTAGAAGAATATCGGTTTCAAAAATAGGTTAAAAAAGTATATTGTAATGATTTTAGGATTTCGATCAAAGAGATTGAGGTTATTAAG